>NZ_LMVM01000023.1:0-300000 GCF_002287175.1 Methanobacterium bryantii
CCTCAAAAAATTCATAGAATTTTTTGGGACATTCAAACGCAAAGCGTTTGATGCCTGCAAAATTTTTAATTTTGCGGCCGAGGAAACAGAGTTTCCTCCGGCATCGGAAATCTATGATTTCCGAAAGGTTAAGAAATGTTTACAAAATCTCCGATTTTGTAACCGCAAAAAACTATTGAAATCTCTGATTTCAATGCATCGAAAATTCACAGAATTTTCGAATGCTTCATTTTTTGCATGCTTGCATTTCCTAAAATTCGAAGAATTTTGGGGCATGAGCATTAAATTAATTTACAGGTACTGGAATGAAATCAAGTAAACTATTTTGAAACTAGACCGCAGGTGCAGAACATATAAATTTTTTGATATTCTCAAATGAGAGGAAGATACACTACTAACAAAAAAGTCCAAAATAACTCTTCTAAAAAGAATTTCCACTATAATTTTAAGCTAAAAAGTTATATTAAACAACACAACCCCCACAATAAACACACCTAAAAAGACAGCACAAGCGAGCATTATATACATCATATATCTAGAAATTATTAGTAACCTGTAACGTATTGGATGTTTTTTATATATTTCCAGAGCTTTCTCCCGTGAATCCTCCTGTTTTTTCTTCATTTCAGGATATTTAATTGAAGTATATCTGGAGTAAATGTGGCTTATAATAGAAATTATAAGCAATAATAATACTATAATCCAGATATAACCTGCAATAGTACATGTAATAAAAATAATTCCTAAAATAAATGGAAATAAAGCAGATATTAAAGCCTTTTCTTTTTCAGGATGTAGTCTATAGTGATTGACAGCTAAAATACCTAAAATCATGAATAAAATACCCATTATCAAAGAAAATATAGCGATGATTCCCATAATAACTCATTTTTAAATGAAATATAAAAATTTTTCGACATTTTAACAGGTAAACCTACCCCATTAAAATTATTATAAAACAAGGACTAATATAATCAAATTACAAGAGCCGCCCAACCAGCAGCTAACTTTTCCCAAAATGCAGGAGATTTATATCCTTCAGGATGTTTCTTTGAAAGATAAACATGATGTAAATAAAAAAGTACGAGTATAAACAGCATTGCAGGCCAAAAACCAGTAGCAACTATAATCCAAAGAATTCCAATAAGATATGTAAATAAATAAGATATATAATCCAACTCTTTTTCAGGATATTTTCGTTTGTTAAAGATATCTAGAGTGGTTACAATTATAAGAAAAATTCCTATTATTAAAAAACCTATATCAAAAATATTCATAATAACTCATTTCTAAATAGGATATAAAAAATTTTTGACAATCCAAAAACAAGTAACAGGTAACCTAACTAAACCAAAAAAATCCCAAAATACTCCTTATTTTCTCAAATACACTAAAATAACACCAGAACAATCACAATATTTACATTTTCAACAAATTTCATATAACATCTGCACCAATATATAACTGTGAGCACATGCCGAAATTTGAATTTTCAAATAAATTAAGGGATTATTTAAAGAAAATAGAAACCGAAACTGGAAAAGAAGTTAAAATACTTGAAAGCCCATATCTCGGAATAAAAGGTATGTGGGCAGGGTTCAGGTACCATCCAGATTACATCATAGTTATCATCCGTTCAGATATCCAAAAAACAAACGAAACATTGGAACGCTCCATTGCCCACGAGGCAACACACGGCTACATCCTGTTTAAAGAAAGGTACTGTAGGGGTGAATTTCCAGAATCAACTGAAGACAGCGACAAAAGGGATATCCAACTCATATTCACCATGGTTGACGACATCGTGGTCAATAAAATAATCTTTGAAAACGGCTTTACCCCATTCGGCGTGGAATATCTGGGCGTGGTCCAAAAGGAAATCGATTCCATGATTGCAGGTGTAGATTTTTACCGGCAGTTTTCTGATGACCTTCTTTTTGATGACTTGCTGATGATAACACGTTACACCATAGCATGGGGATTTTTAGAATATTATGATTTAAAACTTATAGAACAAGATATACTTAAAAAATTTTTAGATGTATTTAAAGAGACCTATCCTTTACAATACGAAATTACAAACCAGATAAAAGAAATTATTAAAGAAAATGACATATTTACAAGTTCAGGGCATTGTAAAGCCATGGGGCTTATTTTAAAAGAGTTAAAATTTGATAGTTTGGTAAAAATAACAAATATGCCCTGATAAAAAAAGGGATAGTTAAGGGTTAAAATTAACATCCATCAAAATAGCAACCAATCATTAAATATTATAATCAGTGAAACCCTTAATTAAATTCAGGCATTTTTCCATTTTTTTCTCTGTATTCTTTAAGCAGAATGTTCTTTCTCTGTTTTGAACTTTTTTTACTGTCGTTTTCACGGTATCTAAAGTAAACAATGCTTTCTGCTGCGTCTTCGTCTGAAAAATGCATAGAAATATTATGTTTCAGTTTTCCCTCGCCGATATAGACAATTTCCTTTTTATCATTGGCAAACTGGAATACTCCATAGGAATTTGGTAACTGTTTTACATTTTCTTCATTGAAATCCATCCATCGTTTTGCTGCTGGCATTTTTGACCTCCTTTTATGCTCTAGTATTCACATTTATTTTATTAATATATATTTTATTGATATATAAGCAATTAGGTTTTTGATTCACTAAATTGTGCCTCAATTATAGTATCTTTAATTGCAAACCAGTAGATTGAGAGTTCTTTTTCTATCTCTTTATAATTATTAAATTTTTCCATTATTATATCCCAGAACCGTTTGCTGTGATTTAACTCAACAAGATGGGCAACTTCATGAAAAACAACATATTCAATTAAAGATTCGGGTAAATATTTTAAGTATCTGTTGATATTGATATTATTTCTGGAACTGCAGCTTCCCCATCTTGATTTCATCTTCCGAAAATAGATTTTATTTACAGTTACACCCAGTTCAAGGGAGAACTTTTCAACAAGGCTGCGGACCAGTGCCCTGAATTCTTCCTCAGCAAGCCCATAATTAAGTTCTCTCTGCTTTGCTTCATGTCTTGAGGCATTAATGGCTTTAAATTTCTTATAAATCCATTTTTTGTGTTTTTCTATGATCTTTTCATAATTATCATGCCCATTAGGAGCTATAATCACTAATTTTTCATTTTTTAGCTCCAAACGCCAGTACTTCACATTGCGGTGAATTATATCATATTCCACTTTTAGATCATAGATTTTTACAGTCTGCATGATTTTCCTCAGGATCCATTCAGCTTTTAGATAGATACGTTCTATCAATCTAATCTAATAAATAGTAACATAAATCACAAATTCACTTTTATTTTACTAATTTATATGATATAATCTTTCATATCAAAAAGGATCAACGGATATCAATTATTGAGATTGGATTCAGTAAATGCTTTAAAAAGATCAAAAATTTCAGTAATTTTATTTATTAACTCTAAAGGTAAAAGTAGCATACCTATAAAAAAACTTAATTTAGATAATGTCCTAAATTAGATTTAACTAATTTCTAATTATACTATTAAACGTTCATGTCGAAGGTTGTGCGAATAATGTAATTATATATTTCAAAAACGACAGGTTTTGAATGCCTACAAAACCTTCGGTTTTGTGGCCGTGAAAAACGAAGTTTTTCACATGTTTACGAAACTTTCAGTTTCGTAACCGAAAAAATTAGAAATTTTTCCATGCACAAAAATCAAAGTTAGAGAAAAATGAGTAGCATGCGAAAACTTTGTTTTCGCTGCCTGCAAAACATAGTTTTGCAAGTTTCATGTAAATATTCTGAAGTACATGTTTTTAAGATAATTCCTATATATTAATCAAAATGGAAAAATCTATCGAAATTTATAATTTCGATGCAGAGAAAAATGCAAAGCATTTTTTGCATGTTTCTATTTTTCGGTTACAATTTAACATAAAATATAATTTATGCACATGATCATAAACATGAGCATAAGTAAACACAAGAATCAATTAAAGCATATTTAATCATTATAAGGCGATATCATGAATATAACAAAGGTTTTAACTGGCAAAGAAGGTGAAAAACTATTTTTGTTAGGTAACGAAGCTGCAGTTCGAGGAACAGTCGAAGCTGGAGTATCAGTTGCCTCAACATACCCAGGTACACCATCTTCAGAAATAGGAGATGTTTTATCCAAGCTTGCAAAGGATGCGGGGATGTACTTCGAATTTTCCACCAATGAAAAAGTAGCACTTGAGGTTTCAGCTGCTGCTGCTGCATCAGGCTTACGTTCATTTACTTTTATGAAACATGTAGGCTTAAACGTTGCTGCAGATTCATTTATGAGCGTAGTTTATGAGGGAGTAAATGGCGGGATGATCATCCTGTCAGCTGATGATCCTTCCATATTTTCATCTCAAAATGAACAGGACAACAGGCATTACGCACGGATTGCAGGCATTCCTACAGTTGAACCTTCCAATCCGCAGGAAATAAAGGATATGATGAAGTACGGGTACGAACTTTCAGAAGAGTTCCAAATACCTGTTTTAATGCGTACAACCACAAGGGTTTCCCATATGAGAGGAGTGGTAGAACTGGAAAAGCCTAACGCCAATAAAAAAACAGGATACTTTAAAAAAGACCCTAAACGCTTTGTGCCTGTACCTGCAAACGCCAGGGAAATGCACAGAATACTGGTTGAAAAAATGGAGAAAATAGAAGATGTGGCTAGTAATTCTCCATTTAACAGGATATTCAATAAAGAAAGCAAAATTGGTGTAATTACAAGCGGCAGTGCATTTAACTATGCCATAGATGTTATAGAAAAAAATGATCTGGCTGTAAACATCCTAAAAATTGGTTTTTCATATCCTTTCCCTGAAAAACTGGTATATGACTTTATAAAGGATTTAGACCATGTAATAGTTATTGAAGAAGTAGATCCAATAATGGAAAAAGATATACTTGCAGTAATCGGAAAATATGGCTTAAAAACAAAAGTACACGGCAAACTCGATGAAACACTGCCCATGATCTTTGAATATACACCAGATATAGTTCTAGAAGGCATGAGAAAAGTTATTGGCATTAATTTAAAAGAAAAACAATCATATGAACCGGACATTCCTCTTCCAGTACGTGCACCGACTTTATGTTCAGGATGTCCTCACAGGGCTGCTTATTATACTGTTAAAAAAGCAGTTGAAGAGCTAGGTCTTGATGCAGTGTATCCGAACGATATTGGTTGTTACACACTTGGAATTGAATCCCCATATGAAATGGCAGATTACCTGCTCGCTATGGGTTCAAGTGTAGGTACAAGCTGCGGATTCTCAAAATCAACTGATCAAAGTATTGTAAGCTTTATAGGAGACTCTACATTTTTCCATGCGGGCATCCCACCTCTCATAAATGCAGTGCATAATAAAGACAAGTTTGTGCTCGTTATTTTAGATAACAGAACAACTGCCATGACCGGCGGCCAGCCTCATCCCGGGCTTCCAGTAGATGGGATGGGTGAAATGGCCCCTGAAATAAGTATAGAAAAAATCGTTGAAGCGATTGGGGTAAAGTTTTTAGAAGTTATAAATCCAGTTAGCGTTGACATATCAAAGGAAATATTCAAAAAAGCGCTGCAGTTTGACGGTGTAGCAGTTGTTATTTCAAAATATCCATGCATGCTCACTAAAAAAGGAGTAACCAGTCAATTGCTTATGAATGTTGACCCTGAAAAATGTGATAAATGCATGAACTGTCTGAAAGAACTTACCTGCCCTTCAATTTATGTTGCAGAGGACGGTTCTGTAAACATTGATTCAATGTTTTGTAGGGGATGCAGTGTTTGCATGCAAATTTGTCCAAAAAAGGCTATTGGAGCTAAAAGAATAAGTTAACCTATTATAAATCATGGAGATTAAAAAATGGAACCATATAACATTTATATCTGCGGTGTCGGAGGACAAGGAATCATCAAAACCAGTATTGTAATTGGCGAAGCTGCAATGAAAAGCGACATGGGAGTTGTAATGAGCGAAGTACATGGAATGGCCCAGCGTGGGGGGGTTGTCTCAACAGAACTTAAAATAGGGGATTCAAAAAGCCCAATAATTGAAAAAGGCAGCACTAACCTCTTAATTGCATTTGAACCGATGGAAGCACTTAGGGCAATCCCAAAAGCAAGTGAAGATACCTATGTCATTGTAAATACTTCTCCAATAATGCCTTTTAACATAATTGGAAGTGAAGTGCCTTATCCAGAAATTCCAGATATTTTAGATGAACTTAAATCGAAAGTAAAAGATGTATTTGCTCTTGACGCTGAAAAAGCAGCTAAAGATGCAGGACATATCCTTTCACTTAACATGGTTATGCTCGGAGGGGCTACTGCAGTTTCAGACTTCCCCATAGGTAAAGAAGCTGTTTTAAAATCAATGAAGGCAAACTTACCTCAAAAAAGCATTCCTATTAACAAAAAAGCATATGAAAAAGGGTTTGAATTTGTTTCATCCAGATAATTTCTTAATTATCTTATTTTACTGGATTCGCTCAAATCATTCCCATTTTTAATCTTTTATAACATAATTTTCATCTCTCCATTTTTAAAGGTTTTAATTTTACTTAATCTTGATATTATTACTTAGGCAAAGCAGTAATTCCATTTTAGATAATTTTAAATATGAGAATGAATCAATATTTTACTTCATTAATATCAGGCTGTGGATTCCTCTAAAAATATATTTTGAAGGTGCCCATTAAGTCATTACTTTACAAATATCAATTAAAGGACGTGAAAAAACGGATATTAATAGTAGAAGCGGTTTAATTGTAATTATTATAGTGGTAATTATTGGAGCGGCGTATATTACACTGGCAAGTCAGGTTAATCACAATCAAACAAGTTCAAATGCATCAAATATTAGCCCAGCACATGATAACGCCAATAACCCCGAAAATACCAATACATCCATTAGCAATGGAACCAGTTCGCAAAATAGTACTCATACAAATAGTACAACCAGTACAAAAATTAATCAGACTCAAAATACTACTAACTCTACCAAAAAAGTAAGTGCACAAGCATTTACAGTAAGTAACGCCTCTTAAATAGATTATAAATCGCCAGCATATTATCTAAGTGTTACATCTAAACCAAAAGTAGAGTTTCATAGATATCTGGCGAAATAATTAAATAAAAAAACTCTTTTTTTCTTTTTATTAGTTTACAATGTTTATATGGTAAATGATCTCCTTTGCAGGGAGACAGTTTTCCCAAGGCATAATATATTTCATAGTTAGATCTGTTTTACCAGTTTTAAGGGCTTTAAATGTAAATATTTGATATCCCCCACTTCCACAGCGTATTGGCATGTCTGGAATATAAGTTTCATTTACAAGCTTTAAAGAATTTGAATCGAATTCTGAGATCCATTTATAACCAGTACTTGGATTACTTTCCAAAGTTATATTGAATTTTTCATTTACATTTACAGTTAACTTTTTTTCTTCTTTAACAGGCAATATACATCTATCTGCTGCAAATACTCCCGAAACCATACTCAATGAGAATACAGCTAAGATAAGTATTGAAGCTGTTTTTAAACATTTCATTTTTTTACCACCATTTCTTACTTACATTTAAAATGTAAAAGTTTATATATATAAATCTATCGTATAATATAAACAACAGTCAAAGTGAGCTGGAAGATAGGAACTATTTAAAAATAATACAGCAGGCATCAATTTTTTTTATGGCCTTTATCTCTGCACCAATATGCCCTGCAGCTACAGAAACCCGGATAACAGAAATAGAGAATATTTACGTGAAACATGGAGATAAAACATCCATATCGGCAGGTGGACAACTAAATGAAGGCTCAAGATGGGTAGACATTGATGGAAAATATTTAACGTTTACAGTTTCAGACATTAACGGCACCAAAATAATCAGTAAAACTGAAAAAATAAATTTTTGGGACGGTAAAGCCTCTGTAGATATAGATACCTATAATTTAATTCCAGGAAGATACATAATAGATGTAAAATACATGGGAAACAAGTATTTATGCCCTTGTAAGGCCCATGCATCGCTAGTGGTTATATCGCCCCACATTAACTTCCAAAATCAAAATCCAAGGTGTAATTTATGAAAATAAATGAGTTTTTGTGTTTATTTAAAAAATATATGCATTCAATCCCTTCAGACATGCTTTTATGTAATGATGAAACTCGTTTAAGGGAAAAAAATAAGCTTGAAGGTAAAAAACAAAAAAAATCCTCTAAAAGTAAAATATGAAAATTAAAAAATAAAACTACAAACCATAAATATCTTTAGCAGGTATAACCTCTGCACCGCCGTCTTGGAGTGCTTTAATTCCACCATCGATATTTTCTGGATGTAATAAAACTATAGCTCCGTTTTCTTTTTCTTCTACGAATGCATAAAGATATTCCAGGTTAATATCATTATCATCGAGAATTCCCAGGATTTTACCCAATCCTCCAGGCTGATCCTGCATTCTAACGGCGATTACTTCCCCAATTTTTACAATGAAATTGTTGTCTTCAAGCAATTTTTTAGTTTTATCAGGTTCTGGAACTATTAACCTTAAAATTCCAAAATCAGAAGTGTCTGCAATTGAAAGAGCCCTTATATTGACCCCACCTTCCTCAAGCACATCCAAAGCTTTCCTCATCCTTCCTTTCCTATTTTCCAAAAATATGGACAACTGTTTTACTTTCATAATGCCACCTAATGTATTTATGCTTTTTTATAATTCTCTTTTGTCTATAACTCTTACTGCTTTTCCTTCACTTCTTGGTAGTGTTTTCGGCTCAACAAGGGTTACTTTAACTCTTAAACCAATTTCACTGTGGATATAATCTTCAATTTTCTCCCTTATACCTACGAGTTCCTTAATTTCATCTGAAAAAAGACTTTCTGAAGCTTCAACCTGTACCTCAACTTCATCCATCAAATGAGGCCGTGTAACAATAATCTGGTAGTGAGGCTCCACTTCATCAATTCTAAGAAGAGCTTTTTCAATCTGCGATGGGAAAACTGAAACTCCCCTGATTTTCATCATATCATCGGTACGTCCAGTAACTCTATCCATTTTAACAAGAGTTCTTCCACATCCACACTTACCCCTTGTGAGTTTAGTTACATCTTTTGTTCTAAAACGGATTAAGGGAGTACCTTCACGTGTTAATGTCGTTAAAACAAGCTCTCCCTTTTCACCATCCGGCAGCACATCATGGGTATCAGAATCTATGATCTCTGGATAAAAATGATCTTCAGAAATATGAAGTCCGTCCCTTTCGCTGCATTCAAGACCTACTCCTGGCCCAATTACCTCAGTAAGTCCATATATATTGTATGCCGGTGCTTTAAACCTTTTTTGGATCTCCTGACGCATTTCTTCTGTCCACATTTCCGCACCAAAACCTATAGCCTTAAGGCCAATAGTTTTCGTATCAATCCCTTCTTCTTCAATTTCTTCAGCAAGATATAACCCATATGAAGGTGTAAAAATCATGACACTTGTTCCAAAGTCCTGCATGATTTCAATCTGGCGTTTTGTCTGCCCTGTTGAAATTGGTATAACAGTTGCGCCCATTTTTTGGGCACCGTAATGCACCCCAAATCCACCGGTAAATAAACCATAACCGTGAGTATTTTGAATTATATCATCGTCAGTTACTCCAAACATACATAGACCACGTGCCATAACTTCGCCCCAAATTTCAAGGTCTCCTCGAGTGTACCCAGACACGGTTGGTTTTCCTGTTGTCCCTGAAGAAGTATGCACTTCCACAATCTCCTTTCTAGGCACTGCAAACATTCCAAATGGATAAGCATCCCTTAAATCGTCCTTTGTAGTAAATGGGAGCTTTTCAATGTCTTTAAGAGTTTTAATATCCTCAGGTTTAACACCCAGTTCATCAAAACGCTTTTTATAATATGGAACGCTTTCATATGCTCTTTTCACTGCCATTTGTAGTCTTTCAAGTTGTAATGCTTCTTTATCGTTTTCTGACATGCACTCTGCTTTTTCATTCCAAATCATCTTATCCCCTGAGTTAATTGATTAGTAGCCAGTAGATTAAAAATGAATTTTCCTTACTTTAGGAAAAATATCTAATTTAATGTAATTAGAAGAAAGTTATAAAACTTGTTATAAATTTTAAATGTAAACTACCATCTTACTTACTAAATTTAATTTCAAATAAAAAAAATGGTACTCCAATTTTGCCGATGCCCCCACTGAAATAGAAATATTATTCAGATTATGGATTCAGAATTAATATTTCTCTAAATTTTCAACCGCATTACTTTATTCAAATACTTTTACACCAGCCATAATTATGTTTTATATAACAAAAAATAGGGACTACTCAATTGATTTAGTACCCCATGCCTTGTTTTATGGTCAATAAAAGGGCATATTACATGGCAGCAAAATAGTATGAAGTTATACGCAAAAATGCACTTAAACAAAAGTGTTACGGCTTTATATATAAAGTAAACTTAATAGCAATTATTAAAAGGAAAAATATTCATGTTTTTCATGCTTATTTTTAATATTTTCATAATTTTAATAAATTATGATTGATTACTGGTTAAAATAGGCTAAAATTTGGATAATTTTAATTAATGGAGGTTATTAAGTGGATTTATTTGCATTAATTGTTGTAGCACTGGTTTATCTCCTTATAATAGGATATGTAGGTTACATAGCATGGAAGCGAACCAAAAGTGCTGATGATTATATGGTTGCTGGAAGAGAAACTCACCCATATATCATGGCCCTCAGTTATGGTGCAACGTTTATCAGTACTGCAGCAATTGTAGGATTTGGTGGTGTAGCCGCCAATTATGGTATGGGAATTTTATGGCTTGTATTTTTAAACATCATTATAGGAATTTTTATAGCGTTTGTATTCTTTGGAAAACGTACCCGAAAAATGGGGCATAACTTAAATGCCCTCACATTTCCAGAATTCCTTTCGCGCCGTTTCGATAGTAAATTTATTCAGTACTTCTCTGGAGCTGTAATATTTGTTGGAATGCCTTTATACGCATCAGCAGTTTTAATTGGTATGGCAAGATTTGTTCAAACAACTCTTCAAATTGATTATAACATAGCTTTAGTTGTAATGGCCCTTATTGTGGCAGTATATGTTATATTTGGAGGTATAAGAGGAGTAATGTATACTGATGCCCTTCAAGGAACCATTATGTTCTTTGGAATGCTTATTCTACTAATTACTATTTACTGGCTTACAGGAGGCGTTACCGCAGGTAACCAGGCCCTCACAAATCTAGTCAATATTGTACCTGCCAGCGCCACAGCAAATGCTACGGCCACAGGATTTACAGGATGGACTTCCATGCCGGCATTAGGCAGTCCATTCTGGTGGACTCTGATTTCAAGCCTTATTTTAGGTGTTGGTATAGGTGTTTTATCACAGCCGCAGCTTGCAGTAAGGTTCATGACAGTTAAATCCAACAAAGAACTGAACAGAGCTGTAGCGATAGGTGGTCTCTTCATATTCATGACCACATTTGCAGCGTACATCGTAGGGTCTCTCTCCAATGTTTATTTCTTCCAGCATACAGGAATGACCGCAGTTCAAGCTGCTGGGGGTAACCTTGATTCAGTCATACCTACATTCATCAGCGCTGCCATGCCTTTATGGTTCGCATATGTGTTTATGATTGTTCTGCTTTCAGCAGCTATGTCTACACTTTCTGCCCAGTTCCACGTGCAGGGTACTGCTCTTGGAAGGGACATATATGAAACTATATCCAATAAGAAAAGAGGATCTTCAGTAAATGTAGCCCGCATAGGTATCCTAATAGCAGTTATAATAGCAGTAATTCTTGGATTTATCCTTCCGGGGAGTATAGTTGCTGTAGGAACATCAATATGGTTTGGTATAACCGCTGCAGCATTCCTTTCAATATACACGGCTGCTATATACTGGAAGAAAGCTACAAAAGCGGGAGTTATTGCAGGACTCGTATTTGGAACTTTTGCCAGTTTCTTCTGGTTAGTATTCCAGTACAAAAAATCAGCAGAGGCACTTGGTATTTGCAAGGCACTTACAGGTAATACAGTTCTTATAACTGCAAGTCCATGGCCTACTATAGACCCTATTGTCATAGGTCTTCCGGTAGCAGCAATTGTAACTATCATAGTGTGTTTAATTACCAAACCTCCAAGTAAAGAACACTTAGACAAGTGCTTTAACGGAATAAAATAAATTTATTTTAGGGGATTATCCCCACCTATCTTTTTTATTTTCAATTCAAAATTTTAATAAATATTGCACCTCATACTAAAATCAACTAAAATCATTAATTCTGGTTTTTATTATGGAAAGAAAAGCATTTGATGTCAAAAAACATGATTTTAAAGAATGGGACTCCCTATTTAATAATCCACAGCCCATAACAATTAAAAGTTTCATTACAGGATATGTAATATTAAATAAACGAGGCGCACTGAACCCAGACCATCCAAAAGCAGGAGTTATTGAAGATGAACTTTTAGAGGTTCCAGTACTAGCCCACTGGATCCACCATGAGAAACTGGGCGATTATTTAATAGATACAGGTTTAGATAGTTCATATTATGATGATCCACATGGAAATATGAAAGGACTGTTTGCAAAACTATTTATAAAAGCCAATTTATTTGTAGATAAATACAAACAGGCTGAAAATCAAAATATCGGTTACCATATTGAAAAAAATAGAATTAAATTAAAAGGAGTCTTTTTTACCCACCTCCACTCTGATCACATTGCAGGAACACGTGAATTACCTAAAAATATCAAATATATTGCCAGTAAAGAAGAAAAATACCACGACTATAAACCGTTCTTCTATGGAGATTACTTAAAAGGTGTAAAAACACTTTATGAAATTGATTTTAAAGATGCTGCAGATATGCCCATCCTAGGCAAATGCATTGATATTTTTGGTGATGGATCTCTGTGGGCAATATCAACACAAGGACACACTAAAGGCCATACCTCTTTTTTAATTAACGCTCTAAATGGCCCTGTCTTATTAGCTGGAGATGTTTGCTACATTAAATTAAGTTTAAAAAACGGAGTAGCACCTAGCAGCTATACTGAAGATGTTGAAGTTAATCAAGAGACTTTTGACAGGATAATTAAGTTTAAAAGGGTTTATCCACAAATTGAAGTGTTTTGTGGACATGAAATACCTTAATAGATCTTTAAATAATAATTAAATTATTATTAGTATTAATAAACTCTATTCTATTTAAAAAATTTTTCATAACTAAATAAAAAAACATAATAATGAGAACAATACAAAATAGTAACTATATCATTATTTAATTTTTCATTATAAGAAGGTATTACTTAAATAATGAATAGGATGAATAAAATGGAATTAAAAAGCCTGTTTTCGCTAAATGAAACGGACTACTTAACCATATTCGAAAATACACAAGAAGAAATACATATCCATGAATTAGTACATGATAGGGACAATAAAGTTATAGACTTTGCTTTTAAATATATAAATCCGGCTTCCACGCTTAACTCGACTGCATCAAAGGAAAAAATAATCGGCAAACGTGCCAGCGAGATATATAAATCTCCAAGAGCCATAGCAGATTATGTAAAAGCCGCTAATGAAATTATCAGAACTCAAAAAAGTAAAAAATTCGAAACATACTTCGAATCATTAAACAAACACTTCGCAGTATCTGCATTTTTTTTAAATGGATTATTTGTAACAGTTGGCCGTGATATTAGCGAACAAAAAGAAGCTGAAAATCAGATTATGATCCAGGCAGAAATATTATCTGAAGTAAGAGATGCTGTAATTGCAGTTGACGATGCAAACCATATAACATACTGGAATAAAGGAGCCGAAGATCTATACGGCTTTAAATCAGAGGAAATACTGGGTAAAATATTTTCCGATGTTGTTAACTACCGCTGGTTAAATGTAGAGGACAGAAAAAATGCCCATCAAAGACTTAAAACTATAGGAAAATGGCATGGGGAAAATTTAAGTACCAAAAAGAATGGAGAGGAAATTTATGTTGAATCCTCAATTCACGCGTTTAAAGACGATAAAGGTAATTATATTGGTACAATTTCTGTAATACATGATCTTACCGAGCCTGTACATATAAAACAAGCACTGGAAAAGAACTATAATCGACTTCAAGAAGCCCAGAGAATAGGCCATATTGGTAACTGGGAATGGGATATTCCAAGTAACGTAATAACCCTTTCTGAAGGCATGTACCAAATTTATGGGATCAATTCATCTAATTTAGTAAAATATGACACTATTTTGAATATGATCCTTCCAGAAGATCAGGATATTGTTAATTATAACCTTGAAAAAGCCCTTAGAGAACGTAAACCATTTAAATATGAAATTAAAATACGCCGTCAGGATGGGAATATCAGAATAATCTCATGCCGTGGAGAAGTAGTTACTGACTTTGCAGGACATCCTCTAAACATTATCTGTGTTGAACAGGATATTACAGAACGTAAAGAAATTGAATATGCTCTTGGCGAAGCAAAAAATGAATTAGAAACAAAAGTAAAAAGACGAACGAAGGAATTAAAAGAAGCTAACGAACGCCTTCAAAGAGAACTTGAAGAGAGAAAAATTACAGAAAATAAACTTAAGAAAAGTCAAAAAAATCTTAAATCACTTATAGAAGAGTTAAAACGTTCTAATGAGGAACTGCAGCAGTTTGCTTATGTATCATCACATGATCTTCAAGAACCTCTCAGGACTATTACCAGTTTTACCCAGCTAATTGAACGTCGTTATAAAGATAAGTTAGATTCAGATGCTGATGAGTTTATTGAATATATTGTAGATGCCGCAAAAAGGATGCAAACATTAATTAACGACCTCCTGAACTATTCACGCGTAGCAACAAGAGGAAAAGATTTTGAACTAACCAATACCGAAGAAATCCTTGAAAACACAAAATTCAATCTTTATGCGTCTATAAAAGAAAATAGTGCCCAAATTACCCATGAAAACCTTCCTAAAATAATGGCAGATAAAAGACAGATGATTCAACTGTTCCAGAATTTAATTGGAAACGCTATTAAATTTAAAAAACCAGATGAACCTCCTAAAATCCACATCAAAGCTCGTAAAGATAAAAATAGAAATGAACATGTTTTCAGCGTCCATGACAATGGAATTGGAATGGATCCACAATATGCAGAGCGTATTTTTATAATATTTCAGAGATTACATACTCAAGATGAATATGAGGGTACAGGAATTGGACTTGCAGTCTCTAAGAGGATTGTTGAACGTCATGGAGGGCATATCTGGGTTGAGTCTGAACCTGGTGCGGGTTCAACATTTTATTTCACACTTCCAAAATCTTAGATTTGTGTGCCGTAGGAACTCTCGAAATTCGTAGAATTTTAGAAAATATTTCATATTTTCTAACTTTTGGAAATCGGTGATTTCTAATGTTTGCAAATTGAAAATTTTCATAGGCTTTGGTTTTTGAGGATTTCAAAGCCCTTGAAAATCTTTGATTTTCGAGGAATTCCTGAAAGAAGCCTTCAAAAAATCCAGAACATTAAAAGTTAACTACAATAAATTTAATAATTCTTTAATATCCAATTTATCTAAATCTTTAAGTTCTTTTATGCCATATTTTTCATATAAATCTCTTAAATCATGTTCTGCCACGATTTCGTAGAATATTTTGTCCTCTAATTTTTTATTCTGTTTTATCTCTTCAAGCTCAACAATACATTTTCTAAGTATTTCATCTGCATTTTCAAGCTCATCAAGTTCATTAATTAAATTACTGTCACTTTTAGGCATTTTAACATCCATATCCTGATAATAAAACGATTTAAAAGTGTTATTTTGATCTATAACTTTATAAAGGATTATAATCTTCTCTTGAAGTTCTTCTACTTCTTTTTTGGTCAAATCCATGATATCACCTGAAATATGAATTGAGTCCTTAATAGGTTTATAGGTCTCGATGGTAAATAAATTTCGAGTAAAATAGTCACATCTCATTCTCTTCAATAACTTTCTGTACCAAAGCAGAATCCACATAAGCACGAACTTCAACTATAATATTATTTTTAAATTTGACTATTCAGCAATAGGTATTATTGAATGGAAGTCCATTTAAAGCCTGCAAAAACTATGTTTTTGCGGTCCTCGAAAACCGTAGGTTTTCGGGACATGTGAGAAATGAAACATGCAAATCTTAAAGAGTTGCTGCGTCAAAATTATAAATTTTGACAGTTTCTCACGGTTGAAGAACGTAGTTCCTCAAACATGGAAAAATTTTTCATTCTCGCCTTTGTCAATATTATTAAATATATTTTGGACCTGATCAACTGTAATAGGCATTATTAGACATCCTATCAAAAAATAACTTAATAACATAAAATTTAAAATTAGAATTTATTATTTAGATTCTTCTTTTACAGGTATAGTAAAATAAAATGTTGAACCCGCACCAGGTTCAGACTCAACCCAGATATGCCCTCCATGGCGCTCCACTATTTTCTTTGCTACTGCCAGCCCAATTCCAGTTCCTTTATATTCATCTCTTGTATGTAATCTCTGGAATAACTCAAAAATCCGTCCGGCATACTGCTGATCCATTCCAATACCATTATCTGAGACCCCAAAAATATGTTCCCCATTTTTTTCATCTTTTCTATATACAACATGGATTTTAGGAGGTTCATCTGGTTTTTTAAATTTAATAGCATTTCCAATTAAATTCTGGAAAAGCTGTATAAGCTGTTTTTCATCTGCAGTTATAACCGGGAGATTATCATGTGTAATCTCTGCATTGTTTTCATCAATAGTCACTTTAAGATTAAATAATGCATTATCCAGGGCATTCTGGACATCTATTGGTTTAAATTCCTCACCCCTTGTTTGAACCCTTGAGTACTTCAGTAAATCTTTTATCATTGCCTGCATTCTATTTGTTCCATCCACTATGAAATCAATAAATTCATCAGCATCCTTATCAATCTGGCCTTTATAGCGTCGTGCCAAAAGTTGTGTAAAGCTTGAAATTGTCCTTAAAGGCTCCTGAAGGTCATGTGATGCAATATAAGCAAACTGTTGTAACTCTTGATTAGAACGTTCTAGTTCGCCAATCAGGGTTTCACGTTCTCTTTCTGCGTTTTTACGTTCAGTAATATCTTTTGTTATAGCTACAAATCCAATTGAATTACCTTCAGCATCACGAATGCTATTTCCAGAAATTTCCACAGGAAAAACTTTTTTACCATCTAAAGTAACAGAATTGAGTTCTAAAATTACACTTCTTTCCTCAGATAAAGCTATTTTTGTAGCTTCCATTAATTTTGACCTGTCTTTTGGATCTACTAATTCCAATGCGTTTAGCCCTATCAATTCTTCACTTGAAGATGCACCATACATATCCATACTTGCCTGATTACATGAAATTATATCTAAATTTAAATCAGAAGATATAATAGAATCAGGAGATGATTTAATAATAGCATTTAATTTTTCTTCACTTTCTGCTAATGCCCTTTCAGCTTTTTTACGCTCGGTTATATCTCTTACAATTGCAGAAATTCCAGTAATTTCCCCATCAACATTTTTAATAGGTGATAATGTTATTAAAATATCTATCTTAACTCCATTCTTTTTTATTCTTTGAGCTTCATAATGAGCTACTTTCCTGCCACTTTTAACTTCTTCCAGAAGTTTAGATGTCTTTCCACGTTCAGAATCAGGAGCTAAACTAAATATAGGCTTTCCTACCATTTCCTGGGCAGAATAACCATATATTTTTTCAGCCCCCTTATTCCAGCTTAAAATTGTCCCATTTAAATCTTCACCAATAATAGCATCATCTGATGAATCAACTATATCTGCTAATCTCTTAATTTGCTCTTCAGCGTGCTTACGTTCTGTTATATCCTCTGTTACACCGTACATCTTGCCAGGTTTGCCTTCGTCATCTAATAAAACACTGCTTCGAGTGTGTATATACCTTATTTCACCATCAGGCCTGTTTATGCGGTGTTCTAAATCATATGGCTTAAAAGTTTTTAATGATTCATTCAATGCTCTTCGAACCATCATGACATCAGCAGGATAAACTACGTTCATAATCTCTTCAAAAGGCAATATACTCTCTTTAACTCCATAAATTCGTTGTCCTTCCCCAGACAATATAAATTCATCTCTTTTTATGTTCCATTCATAAGCACCTATTTTAGAAATATGCGAAGCCTCTTCTAAAATAGTTTCACTCCTTATAAGTTCTTCTTCAGCTTTTTTACGCTCAGTAATATCACGAGAAATAGAAAGAACGACCTTTTTTCCTTCTAAGCTAAAAAGATGAGTATTAAGTTCAACAGGTATCTTCCTTCCATCTTTAGCTATCTGAACATTTTCAATTATTGAATATCCTTTTTTAAACATTTCCAATGTCATTTTTAATATAGCAGAAGTGTCTGAATATATATCCAAAGCAGTCATATTTAATAATTCATTTTTACTATATCCTAATCGTTTAGATGCAGTTTCATTTACTTCAATAAATCCCCTGATTGTGCCGTCATCATTTACCTCAGATAAAGTAATCATATCCGTTGCTTGATCAAATAATTCGCGGAATTTCTTTTCACTTTCTTTTAAGGCTTCTTCTGCGTGCTTACGATCTGTAATATCCCTAGAAACAGCTAAAATCATATCTTTTCCTCTGAGCTTGAAGAAATGTGTAGCGACTTCAACAGGTATCTTAAAGCCATCTTTAGATACAATTATACTTTCATGCCTTGCATATCCCTTTTTTGACATTTCGGATGTTATATCCGATACAGAAATAGATGATTCAGGAGAAACTATATCATAAGGAGTCATATTTAAAAATTCTTCTCTACTATAGCCCAACATCTTTAATCCAACTTCATTTACTTCAATAAATCGTCCGGGCATATTTTCTTTAATTTTAGATACAGTTATCATATCATTTGCATTATTGAAAATTTCACGGAATTTTTCCTCACTCTCTTTTAAGGCTTCTTCTGCACGCTTACGATCTGCGATATTACGGGCCATAGAGAGAGCTACATCTTTTCCTCTGAGCTTGAAAATATGTACATTAACCTCAACAGGTATTTCTCCCCTGCTTTTAGTAACACTTTTTGCCTCAAATAGAGTAGATCCTCTTTTTTTAAGTTCTTCCACGATTTTAGGTATCTGGTCTTTACTATCTGGTGCAAACAAGTCCAGAGGAGTCATATTGGAAAATTCTTCTTTACTGTAACCTAATGTTTTAACTGCGGCTTCATTTACTTCAATAAATTGTCCAGCCATCATATCTTCTTGAACTTCCGATAGTACTATTACATCTAGAGCTTTATTAAATAGCTCGCGGAATTTCTTCTCGCTCTCTTTCAAGGCCTTTTCCGCGTGTTTACGATCTGTAATATCTCCACATGCAGTGAAAACCAGAATTTTCCCGTCAGATCTTTTTGTTGCACGTGTCGTTTCTTTTACCCACAGTATACTTCCATCTTTACGAACTTTACGTAGTTCCCAGTGAAAAACCTGCCCATAATTTTTAATGGCATTTCTTAAGTTCTGTTCTGCAAATTCTATGTCTTTCTCATAGAATATCTTCGACAACGGCTGGCCAATTAATTCAGGAACTGTATAACCTAATAACTCAGCCCCAAAGTGATTTACAGATAATACAGTAAAATCAGCATCTATAGTGAAGTACATGAAGGGATTATCGTCATATAAAGTACGGAATTTCTCTTCGCTTTCTCTGAGTTCTGCAGTTCGTTCCTTAACCTGTTCTTCTAAATTATCACGAGCTTCTTTTAATTTTTCCTCTGCACGTTTACGCTCAGTTATATCCTCAAGTACTTCCATAGCACCCATTATGTTACCTTCAGGGTCCTCAATAATACTTACTGTGGCGCGCAGCCATCTACCTTCTTTACCCATTGCAGGAAAAAAATCTTCAAGTTCATATGCCCCTTTCACAATTTTAGACCGCCTGCATTTTCCACTGTACCATTTTGAAATCCTTTCATAATCTTTTTCTATTAATAGATCAGCGACAGTCGGCCTTTTTTCACTGTAGAGTGCTTTCCATTGATCTTCTGTTTCAACTATATCTTCAGCTTTAATCCCACTATACTCTTCCATAGCCCTGTTCCAATAATTAACCTTATGATCTCGACCTATTATAAATGTAAGAACTGGAGATCCCATAATTATAGTTTCTAATCTCATTTTATTCTTTTTTAGTTCATTTTCTGCGTGCTTACGTTCCGTTATGTCCAGATCCATCACAATTCCTAAAATAATATTTCCTTCATCATCAGTTATCGGCAAAGAGCAAACACTTATCCATCCTCTTGTACCGTCCCCACGTAAAATTTCAATTTCTTCATTTTTAACTACTTCACCAGTTCTAATTGAACGGGATAATGGCCATTCATAAGATTTATAAGGAGTACCATCTGGATGAAAACCTCTATATTTCTTAAATTCATCAGCACGGGCTGTTTGTGGATAATGCCATATATTTGCAATTTGCTTATTAGCCATAATGAATTTTCCAGAAGGAGCTTCTGCAATAATAATTCCTGCAGGAATATTTTCTACTATTGCACTTAGCTGTTTTTTCTCAATTTCAGAATTTACTCTTTGAGTATTTTCCAAATTTCCTTTTAATGGATTTTTATTCTTTTTCAATCCTATATCTCCCATCCAAAGTGCTGCTGAATCTAACTTAAACTATCCCCTTAGATAATGTAATGTAAAAAATTAAAGGTTAAAATGTTCTATATTAAACTATTCTAATGCACATGCTGCATTTAAAAATATTTACTTTGCTGCCGCTCCAAATTTAATTACAGGTTTAACTACTGTATCTCTTTTATCGAACTGGCTGTAAATTTGAGGAGCATCTTCAATAGATATCCTATCTGAAACTATGAAACTTGGTTTAGCTTTGCCATCAAATATCAAATTTCTTAAAAACACGTGTAGTTGTTTTACAGGAGTTTGTCCCATACCAATTGTAATTCCTTTTTCCCATAGTTTTCCAAGCGGGAACATTATATTTCCCTGTTTTTCATCTTCATTATCTGCAGCAGGATTTTCCTTTGGATAAACACCTATAAGTCCTACATGGCCGCCGGCATTTATTACATTTGCAATATCCATAAGCACCTGGTTTCGTTTTTCCTGATTAGGGTTTTCTCGGTCATATGCCTGGAATCCAACTGCATCTATAGCAGAATCAACACCTAATGTCTTTTCTTCTCCAAGCCGCAACGATTCCATTAAATTTTTGTTATTTTGTCTCATTTCCATTATTTGCTGCGCGGGATCTCCATCATCCGTGTTTATTGGAATTGCACCAATTGATTCTGCACGTTTAAGCCTCTCATCGGAGTCATCGACTATGTAGACTTCACCTGCTCCTTTTAAAACAGAACTGTAAGCAGCAAGCAAACCTACAGGCCCTGCACCGAAAACTGCCACAGCTTTACCTGCAGAAACATGAGCTAATTCTGTAGAATAATAGGACGTTGGGAAGATATCTGCAAGAAGTACAAAATCATCTTCAAATTCATCTCCAGGTTCTCCAGGTAATTTTAAGCATGCCCAATCAGCAAACGGGACAAGTACATATTCAGCCTGTCCTCCTTCATACGGACCCATATCCACGTATCCATATGCTGCTCCGGGTTGCTCTCGATTCAGTGTAAGACATGCATTGGTCATACCTTGAATACAATTCAGGCAAAACCCACATGCTATATTAAAAGGCATGACAACTCTATCTCCGGGTTTTACTAACTGTACTGCATCTCCAACCTCTTCAACTACGCCCATTGGTTCATGACCAAGGGTTCGTCCGGATTCAAATGTTGTTTCACCGTCGTACATATGTAAATCGCTCCCACATATGGCACTGCTGGTAATTCGTATAATCGCATCTGTCGGCTTGCTTATTTTCGGATTTTCCACATCCTTAACTTCAACTTTTTTAGGACCTTTATAAACAACAGCTTTCATTTTTCAACCTCCAAAAAATTAAGTATAATTTTTTGGGCCCTCGAACACTCTGTGTTCGGGGCCTACAACTCTTTGATTTGTGGCCGAGAAAACGTAGTTTTCCACAGCATCGGAAATCTCTGATTTCCGAATGTTTCAGAAATTCATAGAATTTCTTTCAATCTCCAAAAAATCCCTCGAAAATTCTTTGAATTTTCGGGCTACCGAAAATCTACGATTTTCGAAGACTTCGATTTTTTGAGGTTTCGAAAATCTCAATTTTTGATTGAGATTTCCTTCAACCCCCCTCACGTTTGAAGATAATTTTATTGTTGATCATATTAATTATTTATTAATAATTATTACGAAATAATTTGGGTACTCTGCCAATTAAAATGAACAGAAAAATTACATGAAACATGCCCTAATAACTGAGCACATCCTATTTTTAATAATTTAGACAGTTTAAATAAGAGCACAAATAGATAAATTTAAAGGTATCTATTTTTAATTATTAATCATTAATTACTTAACATTCAATGAGCGGAGGTGAAAACAGTGGTTCTAGGAATAGATGATCCATGGGTTTGGAGTGCTTATATTTTAACTATATTAAGTATGCTTTTATGCGTGATTTATGGGGCCTTAAATTGGAATAAAGGCGATGAAGACGAAGAAACACAAGTTAAAGAAGAAATGGAATGGCATAAAAAAGAAAAAGAGATGGAAGAAAAAGAATTAGGGATATGGGATGAAGAAGGATAGGTAGGGATTAAAATGGATAACTACGTCTTACTTATTGTTATAGCTTTAATATATATTTTAATGGTGGGTTACGTAGGCTACATAGCCTGGAAAAGGACTAAAAGCGCCGACGACTATATGGTCGCCGGAAGAGAAACCCATCCATTTATCATGGCCCTCAGTTATGGGGCCACATTTATCAGTACTGCCGCCATCGTAGGTTTTGGTGGAACAGCAGGAGTGTATGGAATGGGCCTTTTATGGCTCACAGTGTTGAACATTCTTGTCGGTATTTTTATAGCATTTGTCCTGTTTGGGAAACGAACAAGGAAAATGGGGCATAATTTAAACGCGCTTACTTTCCCTGAATTTCTTTCGCGTCGTTTTGACAGTAAATTTATTCAATATTTCAGTGGTGCAGTAATATTTTTAGGAATGCCATTATATGCATCTGTAGTTTTAATTGGTATGGCAAGATTTGTAGAAACAACAATAGGTCTTAATTATTCAATAGCATTAATTGCAATGGCCATTATAGTCGCAATTTATGTTGTCTTTGGTGGAATAAGGGGGGTTATGTACACCGATGCCCTGCAGGGAACTATAATGTTTATAGGAATGGTTATATTATTAGGTGCTATTTACTGGTTAACTGGAGGTATTACCGCAGGTAACCAAGCTTTAACCAATCTAATTCATCAAATCCCAGCTAATGCGACAGCTACGGCAGCAGCTACTGGTTTTACCGGATGGACATCTATGCCCTCGCTTGGAAGTCCATTTTGGTGGACATTAATAAGTACACTTATTTTAGGAGTAGGTATTGGTGTTTTATCACAACCACAGCTCGTAGTAAGGTTCATGACAGTTAAATCCAACAAAGAACTCAACAGAGCAGTTCTAATTGGAGGAATATTCATATTCATCATGACCGGTACCGCGTTCGTTGTAGGAGCATTATCCAACGTTTACTTCTTTGATACTGTTGGACAGCTGGCAATGCAAGTTGCGGGAGGTAATGCAGACAAAATAATCCCAGTATTTATCAGTTCAGCTATGCCGGTCTGGTTTGCCTACTTATTCATGATAACACTGCTTTCTGCAGCTATGTCTACCCTAAGTGCACAATTCCACGTGCAGGGAACTGCTTTAGGCCGAGATATATACGAAACAGTGACTGGAACTAAAGGTAAATCCTCAGTGTTAGTTGCAAGGGCAGGAATTACCATCGCAGTTATAATAGCAGTTATTCTAGGCTTTATTTTACCAGATAACATAATAGCTGTTGGAACTGCCATGTGGTTCAGTATAACTGCGGCAGCATTCCTTTCAATGTACGTGTTTGCATTGTTCTGGAAACGTTCAACCAAAGCAGGTGTAATCTCTGGTTTAGTTATTGGAACATTATTAAGCATATTCTGGATGGTATTTGAATATAAAAAGTCAGCAGCAGCACTTGGTATATGTCAGGCACTTACAGGTAGCCCTGTTCTTATAGCTGCAAATCCATGGCCTACAGTTGATTCAATAGTGATAGCACTGCCTGTTGCATTTGTAATAACAGTTATAGTAAGTTTACTTACAAAACCACAGCCAAAAGAACAGTTAGATAAAATATTTAAGGGAGTTTAATTTTTTCCCCTTTTTTAATTTTATTTTTTTAAATTATTTGTATATTCGCTGGACAAAATCAGGGCACATTCTAGGATATTTTTTTTCAAATTCCATATTTAATTTATCAGTTATCTCTTCTTCAAGTTCTTTGTTTTTAGATGCAGATACAAAAAACGTTTTATTTTCGAAATAAGTGTTTAAAACCTCTTCACCTATGTGCATTTCAATATTAAATGGTTTAAAATCTGAAGACTCCCTTTGAATTTCAGATAATATTTTTGGAGATAATTTAAGGCGTTTATTATCTTCTTGAGTGTAAACAGTATATGGAGTAGCTATCTTTTTAATATGGAAAGATGCACAGCCTTCTATGTTAGAAGCTTTACGTGTGGTTCAAAAAACACAAAGGAAGACTTTTTTCTCAAAATCAACGCTACATTTAAGATTAACTGATTTCATAAAACCCCTCCTTATTTTTCCGAACAAACTAAGCTATCCTCATTATTATTTTGAATTTTATAGTATATATTCATCAAAGAATAAGGAGATTAAAAGAAGTTCGCTCATTTCCATTATCCTGTGCACAGTTTATACTTCATGTTAGATTGTCGTATTGGTTAATTTAAGTTAAATTTGTTTAAAAATCCATTTAATGAATAAGTTACATAGATTAAATTACTAACATTAACAATAACACCCCGAAATGAGTGAATAATGATATTTAAGTCGTATTTAAAAGTAAAAATTAATTTAATCAAAAAAATATAATTTAACATTTCCCAATTATGTTAATGAATTTATTTAAATTTCCAATTAGTTTCTCTTGAGTTGATCTTCAATCTGTTTAACCTGTTGGCCATCATAAAGCTGCTTAGCTTTGCTTATAATTGCATTTTCATTCACGTTAAAATTCTTTGCAATTAACATCTCTTTAATTTCATCTATCCATTTTACTGCTTCAGCATCATCTTGGGAAGGGTTTGATCCATCCTTTGGACGTGCTTTTGAAGCTATATTTCCATCATCATCATCTTCAGAACTTATTCCTAAAAGTGCTGTAAGCTGATATCGTCTACCATATGTAATTGCACTCCCACTTCCCTGAGCTGTATTCTTATCAGGTTTCAAGAATAATTTATCAGTTTCAATTATCTCCCCTGATGTGTGAATGAGTTTAGTTTGAACATATACATCTCCAGCTTCATTACTTCCAGTATTCTGAATTAACAATATTCCATTTTCAGTTAAAAGAGGACGTACACAGTTTAAAATATCCGGCAATGGCGCGTATTTACTCCTGAAAAATGGATTTGTAGCTGTGTTTGATGGATTCTTAATTTTTCTTTGGACTTCAAGTAGTGCTGCTGCTATATTTTTAATTTCCATTTAAATTACTCCTTTTCAGTTACTAGTTTAGTTAATTACCTAATTTTTAAATTTTAAAACAATAAACTTAATCAAAAAAATCTAATTTTATTATATCTTCTTTCTTGAGTTTTTTAGGAGGGTGCAGCTCCTTAAATTCTAACCCATACTCTTTTAAAAGTTTCATGGCACTATCTGTAATAGAAGGTGCCACTAACATCCCCCTTAAACCTTCATTTTCTTCCTTTAAATTATCCACATAACGTTTAAGCTGACTTACCGCGCCCAAACTCCCTCTAACTCTTTTAAGTTCTAAAACCATTATGTTTCCATTTTTATCTTTTCCAAGAATATCAATTACTCCATTTGAGATGGATTTTTCCTTTGCAATTGGTTTGAATCCTTCTTCAATGACTTCAGGGTTTTCATAGAAAATTAGGTTGGCCATGTCTTCCTCGCTTCCAATTAAGTCCAGTTCTTCATAGTCTTTAGCAACAAAATATGTCGCCATGTAAGTTTTTGAGATTTCAACATCCAGAATTTCCTTTGGATTTTTCCGGATACTTCTTATAAGCATTAAATCATCTTTAACCTTAAATTTAACAGTACACCCCGGAGGCTGCCAGTTTACAGGGTTTCTTTTTTCACTTTTGTGAATTAAAAAGGATCCATCTGGTTTTATTATAATTACCCTATCGCCCAGTTCAAGATTACTTTTAGCTCTACCTTCATAGAAAACCCTGCAGCAGGCTGTGATTATTATTATGGCTTTATTTTTGAGCCCATCCTTTAGAAGTTCATTTGTTTTCTCAATACTTGGATTTTCTTCTACTTTGAATTTCACCATGACTATTACTCGTTTTCTGTTAGTTAATTGTAGTGCAATTTTGAAAGAAGTTGAGGATTTAAATCAAGTTAAATTTAAAAAAAATAGAATTTAACAATAAATTAAAAAAAAATAAGAATAAAAATTATTCTTCGTTTTCAAATGCCCTCAGAAATCCCTCAAAATTCTTCGAATTTTGGGGCCACAAACACTTTGTGTTTGTAGGCATGGATTTCTGGGGTTAAATGAAATTACAAATCAGAGCTCGTAAAAACTAAGTTTTTACGGCCCCAAAACCATAGGTTTTGAGGGATTTGTAATTTCCTGAACCGATGAAACAAGCTTTCGAAAATCAAAGATTTTCGATGCTCCAAAAACCTTCGGTTTTTGAGAGTTTCCTCATGCATCGAAAAAGCTATGCTTTTTCGAATGCCTCTGCATTCACGATTTTGAGATTTGGAGTTCTTGCGTTTGGGTTACTTGCTTGAACTGCTTTTACTGTTACGTTTTTGACACTCTTGTTCACTGTTTCTCGGAATGTGTCAAAAACAACGGAGTAACTTTCAAGCTGATCTAGCTCAGTATCGTTTAAAGCATGACTTAAACTGTCTATCAATTCGTAGATCCTACCGCCTTTTTCTCCATATATTTTAGCAACGTCATCATCGAAGTATGCTGATGTTATAAGCCCACATATCCATTTTCGCTTGTTTTCGTGGTCTGTGATTATAACATAGAACTCCTGTACTTCTTTACCCTTAATTTCCTTGGATTTTAATTCCCCGACGTATATTTCACCAGTTATTTCACTTTCTGGTTCTAGTTGAGAAAGGTACATGGTTTCATAGTCGTCGTCGTAGTTTGCGCTTCCTTTTTGGATTCCTAAATCAATCATTTAATTCACCTCAAACTATTCGCACTGAACGTTTTCATCTTCGGGATGAGAGTATTCAAATCCTTCTTTTCTACACCAGTCATAGAAAGCCTCTGTAGCCCCACGAGATAATCGCCCTTGTTTGTCACCATATTTTTGTCGTGTAATTCTCCTGAATGCTATCTCTAATTCATCAGGAATGCATACTGTTACCGCTCCCATCCAATCATCATCCTCTTATGAAATATGTTTTATGCTTTATGTTATATGTTTTATTTTTAATATTTAAAGTTTTCGGTTTAGAAGATTAGAAAGTATTACTAAAACATTTAATTAGAATGGTTTAAAGGAAAAATAAGGTTAATACTAACTATTAAAGCAAAAGAGCTGCTTTTAATAACGATACATTTAAATAATACGAAATAATAGTCATATTATGATACTAAAACATTCCAATGATGTCTCTCCCGAGACTATGATAAAACCAGGTTTTAATAAGATGGAAGCACGTTTTCTTCTTACAAGTGATGATGGTTGCCCAAGATATGCTTTACGACTTATGGAATTTGGGCCTGAAGGACATACATCATACCATTGTCATAAAGAAGAACATGAAATGTTTTTCCTTGAGGGAAAAGGTATTGTTGTTGGAGAAGGAAAAAAAGAGGTGCCAGTTCATGCAGGAGATGCGTTATTTATTCTCCCCAATGAATATCACCAAATTAAAAACAGTGGAAATGATATTTTAAAAATGATCTGTACCGTGCCTATTTTCCCAGGGCAGACAGGTAAAGGTACAACCCCTTGTGAATGAGTTTAAAAGTTCCTTTTAAATTATTAAATTAATTTTTTATTTTTCCAATAAAATTTACGAATTACAGGTAAATAGATACTTTAAACTGCATTTAGTTTATAATAAACTGTTTTTAAATAAATTTCTTGAAAACATAACTTTTAATAGCCAAATAATATGGCATATATGGTTATAGTGCTAATTTCTTTCAAAATCAGGGATAATTTATAATCTATGTTTTTGAGGGAAGTTTATTTATAAATAAATGGAGATTAAGTTCTAAGGAAGAATATAAGTATCAAGTGAAACTTAATTAAAGATAACTATATGTTGAAGTCATTACATTACAATTTATATTCTATATGTAAAAAAATGGTGATATCATGAGAGTAGTGGAAGAAATTGTGGGAAAAGAAGTTTTAGATAGTTCTGCAACTATAATTGGAAAAGTAAAGGATATTGAAGTTAATTTAGGTACCAAAAGAATAGAAGCAATTGTAGTTGGAAAAGGGGGCATTTCAGAAAGCATAGGCATATCTAAAGAAGAAAATGTCATACCTTATGATATGGTTAAACAAATAGGAGACAAAATACTCCTTAAAGAGTATATAGATGAGCCAGGGTTAGAAACACAAGAATTAGGCCTATAATCTTTGATTTTTTGTGTTTGAAGGATTTAATTAAAACTTTTTATTTTAATTTTAAAATTTAAGCCGGGTGTTAACTTTGGAACTGGTTGGAATCTGCAGTGTTTGTGGAAAAGCAGGTAAAATGCATAGCTGCCCTTTATGTGGAAGTATAGTCTGTAAAAGCTGCTATGATGTTTCAAAAGGCATATGTAAGCGGTGCGCAAGAAACCCTGGAAAAATGATTAAATAAATAGATCCATCTATATAGTCTAAACAAATCTATCTAGTGATGTTAATGAATAACGAAAAAAAGAAACTTATAGCCCTTTTAAAGGCAGAGGAAGTTATCAAGTTTGGTAAATTTACACTGGCTTCTGGAAAAGAAAGCGACTACTATGTAAACATGAAAATGGCCATTACAAACCCCAAAATCCTAAAACAGGTTGCAAAAATTGTAGCAAGCCAGATAATTGATGATAAAATAGATAAAATTGCAGGCCCTGCTTTGGGAGCTGTACCTATAGCAACATCCATATCCCTTGAGTCATCCATCCCCATGCTTATGATAAGAAAAGCCAAAAAAGGCTACGGTACTGCAAAACTCATAGAAGGTGAACTTGTTGAAGGAGATTCAGTTGTTGTGGTTGAAGATGTAACTACAACCGGAGGATCTCTCATTAAAGCTATTAAAGCCATTGAAGAAAACGGCGGAATAGTTAAAAAAGCAATTGTAATTGTTGACAGGGCGGAAGGTGCCGTTGAAAATCTTAAAAAAGAAGGCATTAATTTAGAACCTTTAATTTCAATAAATGATTTTCAATAAAAAGAAATAAATTATTTATTTTCTTATTTTGAATACTTAAAAAATAGATTTTATCAATCTCTTAAATGCTTGACAAGATGTCCCAGCTCAGGCATTACTATTTTTAAGCCCAAACCTACCGCATTTGGAGATCCTGGAAGAGATATCACTAATTTACTTTTATAAACCCCTGCTGTTGCCCTGCTTAAAATTGCCCCCGTTCCAAGTTCTTTATACGACTCGTACCGGAATATTTCTCCAAATCCATTTAATTCTTTAGTAAACATTTGTTTTAATGTTTCAATCGTTATATCTCGAGGACCTATTCCCGTTCCTCCTGTGGTTATGATAACATCAACATCATAATTTTCGATTATATGATCTATAGTTGAGACTAAAAGCCCAGCATTATCAGGTATTACCGAATAAAAAACAAGATTATGTTGTTCACCTAAAGCATCCTTTATTAAACTTCCAGATACATCACTGTTCTCATGCAATAAAAAATCATCATATTTAGAGTCACTTAAGGTTATAACCGCGCCATTTACAGATTTTGGTGCTAATTTTTTATGCTCCTTCATACTTTCACTTTTCATAAAATCATCCTGCATCGCCGATATTAATTAAATAAAGAAATACTTTGAGTTTAATAACTAAATAAGATTTAATCAATAATATGTATACCCCTTGTACTATATTATTTATTCCCATTATATTTTAGATGCATACATCATTATATAACCTGCAAAATTAATTTTAAATCCTAAAATAAGACTTATATCTAAAAAAAATAAATAACAAAATTAATCTAAGAATAATAAGTCTTAAAATCAACATTCAGGCTTATTTAACAGCAATAAGAAATCAAAAGATTTATATGCTATCCAATCAAACCATAACTAAATGGCATTAGATCAAATCAATGCTGCAAATTACATAAAAAGTCGTAGAAACAATTTGGAAACCAGGAGGGCATTAGATCCAATTCAGAGGCGGTTTAATTTTTGCGGAAAAATTAAGAGGAGTCTAATTTCGCCCTCCCTGCATATCTTTATTTATATTTCATAGCATAAAAACTTTCTGCATATTATGATAATGGACTGCAAAAATGCCTATTTAAGCCTGAATGTTTTAAATGATTATATAAATTTATTATTTTTAAAAATTAATAACTGGTATTATGCAAAAAAAGATTTACGTTTTGGACGCGTCTGCAATAATAGGGGGTTTTTATTCAAAAAGTTATGCTAATTTTACCACAAGCGGTGCTATTTTAGAAATTAAAGACTTAAAATCAAAAATATTACTGCAGTCTGCCCTAGAAAATGGACATATTAAAGTAGATGAACCTGATCCTGAAGATACAGAAGAAATTAACCAGATTATCACATCTTCAGGTGATATCCTACGGCTTTCTGATGTTGATAGAGGTATCGTAGCACTTGCATTTAAATTCAAAAGAAATGGATTTAAACCAATTGTTGTAACAGATGATTACTCCATGCAAAACACCCTTAAGACCATTAGAATTGATTATCAAAGCGTTTTAACCCCTGGAATAAAAGAAATTATCAATTGGGTCAAGATCTGCAAGGGCTGTAAAAAAAGATATCCATCAGACTATAAATTTGAAGAATGTGAAATATGTGGATCGCCTGTTTTTAGAAAGAGAGTAAAGGCTGTTAAATAATATTTAGCCAATATAATTCTTTTAAAGATAAAAATAATTCTCTAATTAAATCTTATCTAAAAAGAATAAAAGTATCACGTAATTATTTTTTTAAGGTTACAAGTTCAGCGATAATTTTAATATATAATTCATCCAGAGAAAGAGATTATGAAAATTGGTGTAGTTGTGCATGGACCCTATATAGTTGATTCAGGTTATGCCAAGAAAATTTTGAACTTACTTCAAGATTATGGAGATGTAAAGGCACGGCTTGGAGGAACAATGGGTAGAACTGCAGTATATGATGCAGGACTTGAGGATAAGATAGACATAAGTCAAAAATTGTTTCCAAGCGAATCTATTGAAAAATTTGTTCATAATTGCGATGTTATATTTTTAATAAACTATGGAAAATCCAGCGTAACTGGCCATGCATTCGGATTTAAAGTTTGGAGCAGATGTGAAAACGTTCCTCCTTTAATTCAAATTGAAAGGCCAGGTGAAGTGGATGGAAGCGTAATAGCATGGGATAGTTCATTAAGTGAATTTGCAAATCAAATAGCAGAGAGATTATGCTTAAAAGTTGTTGACGCGGAAGAAATAAAGAATGAATTGGTGAAAAGTGAAGTCACACAAACTCGCAGAAAGGTTGCAGGCGTATCTCCTAATGAAAATATATTTGTAAATGGGCTTGTCATTGGTAAATCAACTTCATGTGACGTTACTTTAGTTGCAGAAGATGGGATTATAACTGAAATAATTGGAGGGGCCCTTAAAAAACACGGGGTCGAAAAACTCGGCAGAGTTGATTTAACCAAAGTAGTGATAAAAACAGGGCTGCTTAGAAGATCCAAAGTCACTCCAAGAGTTGCTGAAAAGCCCAAAACTGGAGATAAATTTAATGTAGCCTTTTTAAATCATGCTGCAGAAGATATTTACAAACTAAAAGACGCGGATATCGTTGTAACAGTTGGAGATGATACTACTCTTGTTGCAGGTGATATTCTTTATAGATTTGGAGTTCCTATAATTGGAATTACCGATGGGGATATTGATAAAGTGGTGGAAAAAGGGTTTAAAAATAGCAAATCCTTAATAATAGAACTTGAAAGTGGTCATGATGATATCATTGGCCAAAAAATCTTCCGTGAGCTCTTCAATGAAGAAGAAATCATAGAAACAGAAAATATCGAAAGTTTTAAAAATGAAATACTACAGATTATAAATAATAACACCACTTGCTTTAAAATAAAAGAAAACTGAGGTGTACAAGTGGATTTAAACTCTCTCATTGATTCTATAAAAAATTTTGAAGGAATTACACGAAAAAATTCCATAAATCATATTGCAAATATTTTAAAAGATACATATAATATTGCTGGAAATACTATTTTAAGCTTTGGCGACGACGCATCTGCCATAGAAATAGGAAATGAAAAATTAGCTCTTCTTGCAGCCGATGGAATGTGGGGAAAACTTATGGAAGCTGATCCACGCTGGGCTGGTTACTGTTCAGTTTTAGTTAACGTGAATGATATTGCTGCTATGGGCGGAAGACCAATTGGTATGACCAATGTTATTTCTACAAAAGACAAAAAAATATGCAATGAAATTATGGAAGGTATTAATGAAGGAGTTAAAAAGTTTGGAGTTCCTATGGTAGGGGGCCATTTACATCCAGATACACCATACAATGCTTTAGATGTGTCTATTACAGGGATAGTAAATAAAGATGATGTTATTACAAGTTGTGATGCTAACATAGGCGACAAGGTTATAATTGCAATTGATATAGATGGAAAACTGCATCCACAATTCGATCTTAACTGGGATACAACCACAATGAAAAGTGATGAACTTGTACAGGCCCAGATTGAAGTTATGAATAAAATAGGCAGTGAAAAACTGGTAACTGCAGGTAAAGATATAAGCAATCCCGGAACTTTAGGTACACTTGGAATGCTACTTGAAGCGTCAGGTGTAGGTGCAACCATCGAACTTGAAAAGATCCCGCGAAATGAAAGTATAGAATGGGAGCAATGGCTTAAATTATACCCTGGAGCAGGTTTTGTCCTTACTTCAGAAAGCAACAAAGTGGACAGGTGTATTGAACTACTTGAAGAAGTTAATATAACAGCTTCAGTCACTGGAGAAATTATTGAAGATAAAAAGCTTTATGTGACTCATGAAGATCAGGAAGCAGTCTTATTTGACTTCCAAAAGGATAAAATAACTGGTGTTAAAGAGGAACGATCATAAAATTACCCTGCATAAATTATTAGACATATAATGATTAAATAAATTAAGCACTATGATTAAAGAATTGAATCACTGCAAATATCTGGCGGTTCATATTAAAGTTCAATAAATATCTCATAAATATAATTCAAAAAGGAAGAATTACTCAATCTAAATAAATCATTCATAAAATTAGTCCATGAGGAGATTTAATGTTTGTAAGGGTCAATGGAGAAGAAATAGACCTCCCTGAGGGTTCTACAATAAAAGATGCTATCAAAGCTGTAAATGCACCATATATGGAAGGCTGTGTCCTCAGTATTATTAAGGGTAAAGAGGAATTTGAAAAGCACGTGAATAAATACAAAATAAAAACCAGTAAAGGAAGCGTGATAATTGAACTACTGGAAAACAGCCCTTCAGATCTAGTTGAAGTATGGAAAAACATGTATAAAAAGTTTGAGAATCAAGAAGTGCGGTGGACTACCTCCAGTGAAGTTTCTCTTGGACCTATTAAAACAAACCTTACTCCAACAAGAGATGAATATAAATATGGAAAATGGGATGTTATTATAAGCCTTTCAGGTTTTACTGCAGATTCAACCCATATCATCTTAAGTAAATCCAAACATGAAGCAGTATATGGTGTTCCTGAAGGAAGTAATGGAGTTTTTGCTAAGGTACTTGGTGGTAAACGGACTCTACTTAATCTCACAGATGATGATACAGTAAAAGAAATTAAACCTGTTATAGAACGAAGCAGCACTGTAAAAAGCGCTACAGTAATCGATTTAGATACACCCATTACTGAAGGAAACGAATTATTTACTTATGTTTTAATTAATCCTGAATTCAAATCTCCACAGTCTGTTGAACATTTCTTTGCATTATCTGAAGAAGGTAAAATTAAGGTAGACTATGAATCTAATTCTTTTGTAGGGTTTTACAGATTACAAGGGCTTTCAAAACCTTCAGAATATATTGATCAAAGAACACGGGGAACGGTTACCCTCAGAAATACAGGCAAAGGAGCTGGACGGGTCTATATTTACCGAGAAGACAGGGTTTCTACACCACCCCATACAGTTATAGGGCACGTTAATAAAGGAATACAGCTTTTAGATATTGCAAATAATGGAGATTATATCACAGTTAAAACAGATCCTGAGAGGGTAATGACACTTTCTATGACCCAAAAAGAAGCAGAAGAGTATCTATCCTCACGAGGCATAGAACAAATACGTGAGGGATTAGATGACGATGACGCAATAGTTGTAAGTCAAAATCCATTGTATACAACTGAAATTATCAGTACTAAAAAGGTAAAAACACTTGGAGTTACGGAAGATGAAATAATCTACATCGATATAGATGATAATGCACCAAGATCTTCATGGTACTTCCAGAAAATTACAGGACTTCTTGATTATCCCATAGGATCTCTTAAAGTTCACTTCGCATTCCCTGGAATGAAAGTAATGATGTTTGAGGGAAAAACAAAAGAAGCACGAGGGCTTGTTCCAGAAAATACTCCTTCTCAATGCGTAAATGCAGGTCAAATTGGAATAACCAACATGTCAAGAAGGCATGTAGGAATGATTGGAGTGAGATTTGAGGATAATAACGAATTTGGCCCTACAGGAGAACCATTTGCCGGGACCAATGTCGTTGGTCATATTGTAAAAGGACTTGAAAACCTTGAAAAATTTAAAGAGGGGGCGACAGTTTATGTCTCAAGAAAACTCTGAAAATTCTAAAGTTACTCGCATGATAGTACTGGGACCATCTGCACAAATAAATCAGGCAGAACTGGTTCAAAAAATACACATGATGGAACTTCCACTTACCATTAAATCAACATGTTATGGAGCTATAATACACGGGGACGAACCTGTTGTAAAAGAAGCTGTAACTAAAATAAGAGAATTAGATCCATGTAATATATTTACAAAAGATAGAGGATTTCCCCCAGGAGATACAAGGCGTTGCAGGGCCAAAAGAGGGGCAGCAAGAGAAGGTTTCCATCAGCTCGAAAAAGAATATGAACTGCTGGACTGCTTAAGGGAAGCACTTGAAAATCCACGGGAAGTCCACGTGGAAAAACCAAAGAAAATTTCGCCTGATGAATTCAAAAAGCTCATAGAAGAAAGTGAAAAGCCTCGAAAACCATAGGTTTTTAATGGGGCCTAAAATTATAAATTTTCGAGCATAATTAAAAAAATTCCTAAGCTCATATATTTATAAAATATTAAGAGGAATGATAAAAATGCAGATAACTTCTTCTTCAAATAGTAAAGAGATAGCCCCAATGGCACTCGCTATCCACCATCTTGTGAATAAATTACCCATAACAATGCGCTGTAAAAACTCCAAGGGAGTTAGAATAGAAGAGGGTGAAATTGTAGATTATAATTATACCGGCCCTGTCCTTGAAAAAGTATTACAAAATGGCAAACTTATCCATGAAACACCTGAAACTGGCATTTACGAAGGAATTCCAGTAGTAGTTGTCCCCATAATTGAAAAAAATGAAGTTATCGGTGCATTAGGAATTGTAGACCTAACCCGAGGAATATTCAGTGACCTCATGCAGATAGCAAGGAGACCCGACCTCATAAAATCTGAAACACCCAAAGGTGAGTTTTATTAATATGATGATGCATTTTACAAATTTAAAAATAAAAGGAGACTTATCCAGATAACAGTTACAGGAGATGTTTAATTGAAAATAGCTATATTCCCTCCAAATTCATTAATTTTATCGGATTTAGTTGAACGACGAGGACACGAACCACTTTCACTAATGAAAGAAGTAAGAAAAAAAGTTACAGATGTGGAGATAGATTCACCTCCACTTAACATAACTGAAGCAGAACCAATAAAAGGACTTAAATATGCAGCTATTGAAGTACCATCAGGAGTAAGGGGCAGAATGGCCATATTTGGGCCTTTAATAGATGAAGCAGAAGCTGCAATAATCATGCAGGAAGCTCCTTATGGATTTGGTTGTATAGGCTGCGCCAGAACTAATGAACTTTCCATGTACTATCTAAGAAAGAAGGACATCCCTATACTCGAACTTCAATATCCAACTACAAGAGAAGAAGCCATAGAAATGGTAAACAAGATTAACACTTTTTTAGACTCACTGGAGGAAAAAAATGGTTAAGATAGCCCAATTATCCTGTGGAACAGAATACAGCGGTATTCAAAAGGAAATAGAAAAAGCTGCCGCGACTTTTGATGCGGAAATTGTTATTCCTGAGGCAGATTTAGATTACATTGATGAAGCTTATGAAAAATTCGGGTTTGCCGCTGCAAGTAGCGGTATCAAGCTTATGATAGCAAGGGCAATGTCCCTGGTTGAAGGAAAATCAACCGCAGATGCTGTATTCATTGCAACCTGTTTTAGATGTGCAGAGGGTGCACTGGTTAGAAATGAGCTGAGAAGGCTTATACAGGAGAATACTAACTTACCTGTTGTGACCTACTCATTTACAGAAAAAACCAAAGCTGACGAGCTTTTCATAAGAATGGAAGCACTGACAACAATTGTTGCCAGGAAAAGCCTCCTTGCACGTGAAAAGCAGAACGGTCTCACAATTGGAATAGATTCTGGTTCAACCACCACAAAAGTTACTTTAATGGAAAACAACAAGATAATAGGAACAGGATGGCTCCCAACAACCGACGTTATCCAGTCTGCAGAAGACGGAATGAAAAGCGCCTTTGAGGGAACTGGATATAAATTAGACGATGTTGACGGCATGGGTGTAACTGGATATGGAAGGCTGACCATAGGAAAGCACTACAATGCTGCCTTAATCCAGGAAGAACTCAGTGTAAACTCAAAAGGAGCTGTTTACCTTGCAGACAGTCAAAAAGGTGAAGCTACTGTGTTAGACATTGGTGGTATGGACAACAAGGTTATAACTGTTAACAACGGAATTCCAGATAACTTCACCATGGGGGGAATCTGTGCCGGAGCATCAGGGCGGTTCCTGGAAATAACTTCACGAAGGCTGGGAGTTGATATAAGTGAACTTGGAGCACTGGCTTTAAAAGGAAATTACAAGAATGTCCTTTTAAACAGTTACTGTATGGTATTCGGTATTCAGGATCTGGTTACTTCACTTGCTGCCGGAGGTACCAAAGAAGACGTGGCAGCCGCTGCGTGTTACTCTGTAGCAGAACAAGTTTATGAACAGCAGCTCCAGGAAATTGATGTTCGTGAGCCCCTGATTCAGGTAGGCGGAACATCACTTGTGGAAGGCCTTGTAGAAGCTGTAAGTACAGTTCTTGGAGGTATCAAAGTTATTGTGCCAGAAAATTCACAATACATCGGTGCAGTTGGTGCTGCGCTTCTAGTATCAGGTTTAGGGAAAAAGTAGTTGTCTGCATGGAGATATTAAATGATAGTTGAATCTTACGATGAAAACGGTGCAAAAGTCTATGAAATGGTTATAAGACAAACATTACAAGATCTCCAGGTTTCAAGAGCAATTAGAGATATGAAAGTGTTCGCAGACCCAAGAGAGCCTGTATTTATCATTGTAGTTGAATATGAAAAAGCTGCATCTCCCATTACGATTGACGATCTTGCAGAGTATGAATATAAAAAAGATGAAAACAACTTATACATAAGGGTTAAAGATGAAACTTACCTTCCAGAGTTACTTCAAAAATTGTGGGAAATTGAAGGAAGGGAAAATATACAACAGCCCAGCAGATATGAGATTATAATAAGCAATCCTAAAGCCAAAGTGGAAGGAATTATTATCCACGACCCCCAAGAGGACTTAAAAAAGAAGGTATATGATGCCATATTCAGAATAATACCTGAAGGCTTTAGGGTTATAGACCATTTATCAGAAGGTAATGTTATTGCAATGGTCTGTTCTGATGAAATTATTAAAGACGAATGGATCAAAAAGCGAGATGAGATGATTAAAAAACTTAAGTAATAATTAAAGCCTCTTAAGGAGATAATAAAATGAAAGAAAGTAAGTTTGCCCATATAACAAAAGTGCACCCCTGCTTTAATGAAAAAATGCACGATAAAGTTGGAAGAATCCACGTTCCAATTGCACCAAAATGTAATATTCAATGTAATTTCTGTACAAGGGACATCAACAAATGTGAAGTCCGTCCAGGAGTTGCTTCAAGAGTCATGACTGTTGATGATGCAATAGAACATGTCAGGAAAGTTACAGGTGAGATGCCAATTTCTGTGGTGGGTGTTGCAGGCCCTGGAGATGCCCTATTTAACGATGAAACATTTGAATTCTTTAAACGTGTAGGCGAGGAGTTTCCTGAACTTATAAAATGTATGAGTACAAACGGACTTCTTTTACCAGATAAAGCCGATTTAATTGCTGAATTAGGTATAAATTCAGTGACAGTCACCGTAAATGCAGTTGATCCTGAAATAGGAAAAGAAATTTACAGCGGAGTTTTCTATGATGGTAAAATGTACAAGGGAGAAGAAGCATTTAAAATACTCTCCAAAAACCAGCTTGAAGGCATAGAAAAACTTGCAAAAAAAGATGTAGTGGTAAAGGTTAACGCTGTACTGATTCCAGGATTAAACGACGAGCATATAATTGATATTGCAAAGGAAGTCAAAAAGCGAGGGGCTTCTTTAATGAATGTAATTCCTCTTATACCACTTAACAAATTCAAAGATTATGAAAAACCAGGATGCGCACAAATAAGCCAGGTAAGAGATGCTGTTGAAGAAATAATACCTGTATTTAGAGCATGTACCCAATGTAGAGCAGATGCATACGGAGTTCCTGGTAAAGAAGACAAACACCTGGATATGACTCCAGCAAGCCACTATTAAACTAAGGATCTATCCTTTTTTAAATCTTTTTTTATTTTACTAAAAACAGTAACTATTTTTTTGTTTTATCTAAATAGGAATATACTAATTAAGGAGAAATTTTAATGAAAACAATGTTCTGGGAAAATAATCAACTTGTACTCATTGATCAAACAAAATTACCTCATGAACTGGTTTATTACCACTGCAAAACTTATAAAGATGTAATTCACGCTATTAAAACCATGAAAGTACGCGGTGCCCCTGCAATAGGAGTTGCTGCAGCCTTTGGAATGGCACTTGCAGAACTGGAAGGTGTTGACCTCCAAAAAGCGGGAGAAGAAATCAAAGCTGCGCGTCCAACAGCAGTAAATCTTTTCTGGGCAGTTGACAGAGTACTTAAATCAGATAATGCACTTGAAGAAGCTTTAAAAATGTACGATGAAGACATCGAAACAAATAAAGCCATTGGAAAACACGGCGCAGAAGTAATAGATGATGGAGACACCATTTTAACCCATTGTAATGCAGGGGCTCTTGCCTGTGTAGATTATGGGACTGCTTTAGGAGTTATAAGGGCTGCATTTGAAGAAGGCAAAAAAATTAAGGTTATATGTGACGAAACAAGGCCTTTCTGCCAGGGCGCAAAGTTAAGCGTCTTTGAGATGCAGCAGGAAAATATTCCGGTGAAGTTGATCGTGGACAACGCCGCTGCACGGATGATGCAGACAGGAAAAGTAAATAAAGTAGTTGTTGGTGCAGATAGAGTTGCTAAAGGAGGAATAGCCAATAAAATAGGTACTTTGATGGTTGCTCTTGCTGCAAAACGGTTTGATGTGCCATTTTATGTTGCAGCCCCTAAAAGTACATTCGACTTTGAAAATTCAATATATGATACTAAAATAGAAGAAAGAGACCCTAATGAAGTCCTTTACTTTGGGGAATGTAGAGTTGCACCTGAAGGAACTGAAGTTGAAAATCCTTCATTTGATATTGTGCCCGGTGACTTGATTACAGGCATAATTACTGAAGAAGGGATTTTAGAGCCTTTTTAATTACTTTTTCTAAAATTTAAAAAATATTTATTTAATTTTTAACTGATCATTCCATAAACTCTTCTTTATACCAGTAAAATACCAGCTGGCCTCCGCATTCACATGAGTCAAAATCTTCTGGATTTTCTCCTTCTTGAAGTTCATAGTAACCCCCGCATTCACTGCATACTAAATACCCATTTGTGTTTTCCTCAGGTAGTTCCAATTTTGCATTACAACATATGCAAAAGGTGAAGTTTGGAGGATTTTGAGTTCCACATTTCTCGCAACGCATAATAAATCATCTTATGTATAAAATTAATATTTCCTAACTGAAAACATAAGATATAGAATATTTTATTATATAAAGTTTACTCGCTTATCCCAAATCAAAAAACTCTGACATCGATACCCATATGCCATTTACCTGGGCTTCTGGAGCGAACTTTACGTTTATCGAGAATTTCAACTTTCCTCGGGTAAGCAGCCTCTTTAAGTCTCGCAATTGGTTTTTCAAAACTTTCAGAAAACTCGTAGTAGTGAATGATTCCTCCAGGTTTTATATGCTGCACCGCAGTGTCCAGAAATTCATATGCACTTCCAGGAAGATTCATGATTATTCTATCTGCTTTAATATCTTTATTTTCCAGAACTTCCCTGACATCCCCTAAGATTGGGATTACTTTATCCTGGACTTTATTAAGCTCAATATTTTTCTCTGCATATTTATAGGCTTCAGGGTTAATGTCAATCGCATAAACCATCACATCATGGTTTTTTGCAATGAGCACAGGAAACGGGGCAACTCCAGCAAACATATCCACTATTACCTCCCCTCCTTTTACGCTGTCAGCCACCCTTTTTCTCTCAGTTGCCAGTCGAGGGCTGAAATATACATTTCTAACATCAAGCATTAGCCTGCATCCAAATTCCTGGTGAACAGTTTCAGATATATCTTCCCCGGCAATATGTTCCAGTTCCCTTGTCCTTATAATTCCTTTAATCTCGCTCGTTTTTCTAAAAATCGCTTTTCTTTTTGTAAATTTTAGTGCAGCTTCCCCAATTAGTTCTTTATAATCTTCCAGATCATCAGGTATCTCTAAAATAACAACGTCACCAATTATATCAAATGATCCCCTTATTTCATCAATTGTTTCATCATCAATTTTACCTTTTAGGTAATCTTTAAGGCTTCGGGGGCCTTTTTTTTGCTTTTCAAATGCAGTTTCTATTATTTCACATTTTTGTCCAATTAGCTCCTGCATATCTTGATCTGGCTTTTCGTTAAGGGGAAATATAACAAAATCATTATCACGTTTTATTCTAGCGTCAAGGTTCAGTAGTGAATGATTCAATAAAATTTTGCGCACATCATTTGCCATGTTTTTTGGAATTTTTAGACCTATCATGATTTTCCTCGTGATTAAAGCTTTAAGCTAATATAGTGAATGACTAAATACTTTATATTAATATTTATAAAAAATTTGTTTGCTTTAAATTTGTAAAAATCTCAGCCCAAAACTCATTTTTGAGGATTTTGAGGGATTTTCGAATATCTAAAATTTGTAATTTAAAAATTACGTCATTCACTACAGCTAAATATTATCATGATTAAAATATAATCATTCTGATAATTATGGTTTAAATTTAAAAATATACAAAATATTTTTACTCGTTAATTAGGAGCTAAAATGTATTTATAAATTATATTTATTAAATGAAATCTTTACAGGAAATTGAGGTGTTAATATGCTTTATTTTATTGGTTTAGGACTTTATGATGAAAAAGACATTTCATTAAAAGGAATTGAAGCTTTGAGGAAAGCTGATGTTGTATATGCTGAATTTTACACTGCAAATCTTTTTGGAACAACATTAGATGCATTAAAATTCATGATAGGAAAAGATATAGTTGTTTTGAAGCGAAGTGAAGTTGAAGAAGAAAATATCATTTTAGAATCTGCAAAAGATAAAAATGTTGGGTTTTTAACTGCAGGAGATCCCCTAATTGCAACTACACACACCGATTTGATGATTGAAGCTAAAAAAAGAAACATTGAAACCACAGTCATTCATGCATCTTCCATTTTATCTGCTGCTCCAGGGCTTGCAGGACTCCAAGCTTATAAATTTGGAAAAGTCACCACCGTACCATTTCCAGATAAAAACTTTTTCCCTCATTCACCGTATACTGCTATAAAAGCCAATATAGAATTTAATGCCCATACACTGGTACTTTTAGATATCAGGGCTGATGAAAACAGATATATGACTGTAAATGAAGGTTTAGAATATCTCTTAAAAGTTGAAGAAGAAAGAAAAGAAGGAGCTATAACCGAAGATACTATAGCAGTAGGAATTGCAAGGGCTGGTTCAGACAAACCATTTGTACGTGCAGATAAAATTAAAAATTTAATTAAAGAGGACTTCGGCGGGCCGCTCCACTGTATGATTATACCTGGAGACCTTCATTTTATGGAAGCAGAGTATTTGGTAAAGATCTGCGGGGCACCTGAAGAGATTCTTGAGGATCAGTGAATCTCAGGTAAATATTAATAATTCTCGGATTGTAAAAACATGCGAAATGATGATGCTTTTGGTGCAAAACCATTTTTAAAGTGGGCTGGTGGGAAAACACAGCTACTTGATGAATTTGATAAAAGATTACCCCTAAAAATAAAGGACAGTAAAGTCATTGAAAGATACATTGAACCTTTTATTGGTGGAGGAGCTATGTTCTTCTTTTTAAAGAGAAAATATAATATAAAGAAATCATTTCTTTTTGATATTAATCATGAATTAATAATAGCATATAAAGTTATACAGGAAGATTATAAAGCATTAATAGATAGATTAAGTGAAATCAAGTACAAACACCTTCAAAAATCAGAGGACATGCGAAAGGAATACTACTACCAGATTAGAGACAGGTACAACCGACAAATTGAAAACTTTAACTACAGCAGTTTCAATGATGAATGGATTGAAAGAACTGCTTATCTAATATTTTTAAATAAAACATGCTTTAACGGTCTTTTCCGTCATAATAAAAAAGGAGAATTTAATGTTCCATTTGGACGTTATAAAAATCCAAGTATCTATGATGAAGAAAATATTATCAAAGTAAATAAAGCTTTAAAGGATACTGAAATCTTCTGTGGAGATTTTACAAGTTCCAGCGAGTATATACAGAAAGGTAGTTTCGTGTATCTTGATCCACCTTATCGTCCGCTAAATAGAACATCAAGCTTCACAAGTTATTCTAAAGACGGCTTTTTTGATGAAGATCAGGTCAGATTATCAATGTTTTTTGAGCAAAAGGATAAACTGGGAGCATACTTAATGCTCAGCAATTCAGACCCTAAAAACAAGGACATTAATGACCATTTCTTTGATGAACTCTACAAAAATTACAATATTAACAGAATTCCAGCAAAAAGACACATAAACTCTGATGCCTCAAAAAGAGGAAAAATTAATGAATTGGTTATTACAAATTACATTATTTAAACATTGATTAGTCTAAAACTATTTCTTCTCTACTTCCGATTCAACTTTTCCCCCTACTTTTTCCATATAGTCACATTTTTCAATATTTTGAAGAGGAATTATCACATGTTTGATGCCGTCCTCTTTAGCACCGTATGTTACTTCAATTAAGCCCCTATCTTCATCAATTTCAATCTTTTCCACCCCAAATTCCCCTTTTTTGAAATTATGAACATTTTCATTGATTAAGCTTACTTCAAGTTTTTCTATCATTTTGTTCACCTTCCAGCTGATATTTATAATTATGTAGATTATTATTCAAGTATTTTGAGCATTTCACTTACTTTTTTAAATAACTGCCATAATTTTTTAGTTTTTTCAAATCGTATCTCGTCCACTACAAAGCCACAACATGATTTTAAACTTATTTTTAGCAAAACTTTAAATACCAGAAAACTATATGTTAAAAATAACCTATGTTAAATTTAACATAAGTTAAAAATAACCTACTTAAAAATAGGATGTGAATCAAATGGCAAATACAGACCTTATTATTCTGGGTATGATTTACCTCGTACCAAGCCATGGATATCAGCTTAAAAAGAATATCAAAGAATCTTTCGGGAATCCCTACTTTAAGCTGAATAACAATGTCTTGTATCCTACTCTTGCAAAATTTGAGCAAAAAGGCTTTATTGAGGGAAAAACAGTTGCTGGCGGAAATACCAACAAAAAAGTGTACCATATCACAGAAAAAGGTAGAGAAAAGTTGCTTGAAATGGTAGCCGAACCTGTTGAACCCGATATTGACGGTTTTGATTTCAGCGTACATGCAGTGTTTTTTGACCTCATACCCAAAGAAAGCCGTGTGAAAATAATCAAACCGCTTTATGAAAGTAAATTGCAGATGTACAAAGAGTCTCTTGAAAAAAAGGAAAAATACGGTACCAATATACTGCCTATTTCCTTTGCAGTCCTGGAATATGGTATTAAAGGGTTAGAAAGAGATCTTGAGTTTTATAAAAAATTAATGGAGATGGAATAGATCCCTCTGCAAACATTTTTATATACCTTGTCACGTACAGTATAGTATATGACATCTATTAATGCCACACATTATATGGGAGGATAACAATGGACAAAGTCCTTGAAAAATTCGAGACTGAAATAAGACGAGGGATAATGCAGGTAGCCGTGGTCTGTCTTCTGGATGAAGAGAAATACGGCTATGAAATAATCAAAAGTCTCAAGGAAGTAGGATTGAATGTTGAAGAAGGCACATTATATCCACTTCTTAGACGTCTCGAAAAGGATGAACTACTTTCTAGCCGCTGGGAAACCAGCGGACCAAGGCCGCGGAAATATTACATGGTAACTGAATACGGAAAGGAAATTAGAACAAAATGGTTGAATTCGTTTAATGCAATTCGTGCCGTCATTGAACGACTTAAAGAGAATATTCAAGATAATGAAAAGAGTGGATTATACAATGTGTAACCTTGTCAACGATTATATAAGTAAAGAAGTGAAGACGTTTCAAGTAAATGAAAGGGGCGTTATGCATGTACAATAACCTTATCAAGGAATATATAAACAAAGTAACGAAGGATATGGGCTCAAATCAGCGGAAAGAAGTTTCTAAAGAATTAGAAACACATATTTTAGACAGCGCTGAAGCTCTTGCTGTCGAAAAAAATGTTGATATTGATGAAGCTATCATTCATGAAGTTATCACCAGGATGGGATCTCCAGAAGAAGTCGCAGCTATGTATTCCCCCGAAAAAACTTTTTCAGATAAAGTAGTTGACCAATTAAAGGAGATATGGAGAATAACAGTCCATTTCATCATAATAGTCACAATTGTCTGGATTGTATTGTTCATTGCATTCTGGATATACTTCGGCCGTACAGATTATATCGAGTTCAATATGTTCACTTTACTCATAATGATTATCATTTACCTCGTTATAATTGCCTTTCACATGGTCAAAAAGCTTAAAATTTTTTCACAGCACTAAAAAGCAGTAATAAGACACGAAATATATTAAATTATACATTTAGCTTTCTTAAATTCACACAATATAAAAATAAATGATTTAAATTCATACCCTAAAAATTGGAGGAATTATATGGACAACAGACGTGAATATCGTCGCCACAGACTATTTGGATTTCCATATGGCCACTTAATCTGGCCGCTTGTAATTGGAATTACTTTAATTTGTGCAGGCTTATCTGATTTGATTAAAATAGATATCTGGCATTATATATGGCCGATGATTGCCATTGTTTTAGGCATATTAATTATAGCTGGAGGAATCTTCAGCAACAGACATTAACTAAAGAAGGGATCTATATGGATGAATATGTAATAGAGGCTCAAAATCTTACCAAAAAATATGGTGATTTTTTAGCTGTAGATAATTTAAATTTAAAAATAAAAAAAGGAGAAGTCTTTGGTTTTTTAGGTCCAAATGGGGCAGGAAAGACGACTTCAATTAGTATGATGGTAGGGCTGCTGCGCCCTTCCAGCGGTAAAGTTCTGATCAACGATAAAGAAGTAGAAAAGATTGATAAAGGGACCATTGGCATATGTCCACAGGAACTTGTTCTCTGGGAAAATCTTACATGCTACGAAAGCCTTAAACTTATGGGAGATATGTATGAGATACCCAAAGATAAACTGGATCAAAGGATAAAAACTCTTTTAAAAGATCTTTTCCTTACAGATAAAGCTGACACAGTAGTTTCTAACCTTTCAGGAGGTATGAAACGTCGTTTAAATCTTGCACTTGCTGTAATTCACCAGCCAGAAATAGTACTTTTAGACGAACCCTCAGAAGGTCTTGATCCTCAGTCACGTCGTGTATTATGGAATTACATCCGATCACTTCGGGATGATGAAGGTAAAACCGTTATTTTAACAACACACCTTATGGATGAAGCAGACAGGTTAAGCGATCGAGTTGCTATAATTGACCACGGCCAGCTGCTTAAATTAGATACCCCCAAAAATCTCAAAAAAGAGGTAGGAGAAGGAGATATTGTTGAAATGACCCTTTCTAACCCGAATAATAGAGATGTCATAAAGTATCTTGAAAACCTAGAGGATATCATATCTGTCGCGGAGTTAGACGGGAAGATTAATTTAAGAGCATTTGATGCTGTAGGAAAACTTCCAAAGATTATTGGAGCTCTTGAAGAATCTAATATTAACATAGATGATCTTGCTATACGACAAAACACTTTAGAAGATGTTTTCATCGAGTTAACAGGGACAGGGCTCAGGGAGTGAAAAAAATGAAATTCATGAGTATAGCTTCAAAAGATTTAAAGGAACTTTTAAGGGACAGAAGAGGATTATTCTTTATACTGTTATTCCCACTATTTTTTATGTTAATTTTTGGATTTGCATATGGGAATATGGGTGAAAACAATGAACCACATAGTATTGCAGTAGTTAACTATGATCAGGGCGTGACAATGCCCGGTGGAACCAATATAAACTTTGGGGACAAGACTACAGACACGCTAAAGGATGTCCAGTATCCTGAAAATGATACAAATATGTTTAATGTCACTTTAACATCAGAGGCAGAGGCAGATAATCTTGTAAAACAGAGAAGTGTAGACGCAGAAATTATAATTCCAGAGAATTTCTCTAAATCTATTTCAACTTTAACACCGTCAACAGTTATCGTCCGTGGTGATACTGGTTATTCCGGATTTGGAATTACTCAAGCCATGTTATCAAGTGTTTTAGGAGAATATCAAACTAAATTAGCCGCTAAAATCGAAAATAATGGAAATAATCAATCAGAACAGCTTATTCAAGGCAAAATAGAAGGATTGCCAGGAACAGAATCTTTTACAGCCTTTGACTATCTTGCACCTGGAATGATGGTATTTGCAATATTAATGCTTGCAACCAGCGTAGCGACAATACTAACAAGAGAAGTAGAAAGTGGAACCCTTAAACGTCTGAAACTCTCTAAAATGACCTCATTTGATTTCCTATTTGGCGGTCTTTTGCCATGGTCACTTGTTGCGGCTGCACAAGTATTAATTCTCTTTGCAGTGGCTATAGGGATAGGATTCCACTGGCAGGGAGGTATTGAGTCAATTATACTATCAGTGATCATTGGTATAATCGGAGGTATAGCTTCCATATCTCTGGGAATGATCATAGCATCCTTTGCAAGAAGCCCCCCACAGGCAGGTCAGCTTGGAACTCTAGTAGCAGTACCTTTAACATTCATGGTTGGTGCATTCTTCCAGCTGCCGCAGATGGTAATTGGCAGTTTCATGGGACAGCAAATCCAGGTTTATGATATTCTCCCATGGTATCATGTTGCAAACGCGCTGCGTTATGTTCTGACATATACCGTTAGTTGGGATACTATCATGTATCAAATAGTTTGGGCAGTTGTTCTTTCAGCCATTCTTTTTGTTATAGGAGTATTCCTATTTTCAAGAAACAGATTAAGGCCAGATAATAGTTAAAAGATAGAATTAAGATTAATTTTTCTATCTTACCTTTTTTATAAGCTTAAAATAAATTTTAACCCTTCTTTTCATTAGCTAAACTAGGATAAATAAATTTTAAAATAATTAACGAATTATTAATACTTTTTTTATAAATAGTAGTAAATTACTTATAATTTGAACTTCAAAATTAGAAAATAAATACTTCTATTTCCAATATTTTAGATAAAAAACCCATTAAAACACTTTAAATCATATTATCAAGGTTAATAAAGATTAAATTTGCAAATAAATTTGATACAGTTTATTTTCAAGATATAATCAATTGAGGTGATAACTTGAAAGAAGAACAATCTGAAAGGAAAAATATGTCAGAAAAAGAGAGAAAAGAAATGGAAGAACAGGAAAAAACTGCAGAAGTATGGATAGAAGAAAGTAAAGAAAGGTCAAGCTCAGATATTACTAAACAAGAAGAAAAAGGCAAAACTCCAAGGGTAGATTCAGATTTACCCACATTTGAAGGTAAAACAATAGTTAACCCTCCCCAAGGAGGAGGTAAAATACTTAAAGGATCACGAGGGGAAACTGCTGCAGGAGCAAAATGTGGATACCCAAGCAAACCATGTGACAGGTAATAAAGCCCACATTATCAAAATAGAAAAAAAACAAGATGTAAATACCAAATACATCTTGTTATCACATCTTTACAATTAAAATCAAATTTTGTTAAATTTTATAGGTTATAATGTGATTAATTACAGTTTAACAGAAGTATTTTATGCGCATGTCATAGACATTAATTTTAATAATTATTTTGTATCTTATTGATTTAAACAGCTATTTTTTGTATAATTTTTAAGCCATCAGATAGTTTAATATTTTAGTAGTCCCCATACTACCAAAACACGATAACTTTAAAATTTTTGAATTATTGAATAAAAGAGGGAAAAAATGGCAGAATCTGAAAAACATTTTCATCATGGACGTTCAAGTAAAGAAATTCTGGACTCAAATAGAGTTTTAAGTGCAGTTGGACTTAAAAAAGGAGATACATTTCTAGATGCGGGTTGTGGAGATGGATATATATCTCTTACAGCCTCAAAAATAGTTGGCAATGAAGGTAAAATCATCGCTGTTGATGTTTGGGAAGAATCAATTAATGTATTTAAAGAAAAAATCAAAAGCGAGAATATCAAAAATATAAATGCTGAAGTTGCAAATATAACCCAAAAAATACCAGTAGATGATGAGAGTATCGACATACTGTACATGGGTAATGTTCTACATGGGTTTATTGAAAACAATGAAGTTGAAACTGTAATGAAAGAAATACAGAGGGTAATTAAGAAAGGAGGGTCATTTGCTGTGGTTGAATTTAAAAAAGAAGAAAGTACCCATGGCCCACCATTACATGTCAGAATCACACCAGAAGACATAGAAGAAATAGTTAAAAATTATGGATTTACCTTAAATAAAGTAGAAGAAGTCGGTACATATCATTATGCCACAATACTAACTAAGAATTAACTGCTCTACTTTTAATATTACTTTTTTACGAAATAAAACCTAAATTATCCATTGATAAATTATTTTTAACTAAATTTGATTATGCTAAACTTTTTTATAGATGAATGTTATAACTTATAACCAATATGAAACAGCGTGTTATTTATCCTACTTTTTAAAGGCCCACGCCGTCGAAAATTTTTGATTTTCGATGCACCGAAAACGAAGTTTTCGAGGGCTGCAAAATTAAAATTTTGCACGCTGTCAAAAACTTGGAGGTGTTTTAATTGGCTGAAAAGAAATCACCCGCAGAAGGATGGCCAGTAATTAATGGAGATTATGTGGTCGGGGACCCTGAAAGCCCTGTAGCAGCGACAACACTCGGATCACACAACGAACAAATTCCAGTAGATGCCGGAGCCGCCATAGCAGGTCCATGTAAAACAGAAAACTTAGGAATCGAAAAGATGGTTGCAAACCTTATATCCAACCCCAACATAAGATTCCTCATATTGTGCGGATCAGAAGTACAGGGACACATTACAGGCCAAAGCATAGAAGCTCTACACGCTAATGGTCTAGATGAAAAAAGAAAAATATCAGGTGCAACAGGTGCAATACCTTTCATCGAAAACATTCCAGATGAAGGGCTAGAAAGGTTCCAGCAGCAAATGGAAATCGTAAGTATGATTGACGTAGAAGATGCCGGACAAATCCAGGGCAAAGTTAAAGAGTGCATTGAAAAAGATCCAGGCGCATACGAAGAAGAACCAATCGCCATAAGACTGGATGAATTAGAAAAAATTCTATCCAAAAAAGAAGAAGTTGCAGAAGCAGAAACATGAATGGAATACTACGTATTCCATCTAATTTTATTTTTAAAATGCTTTTTTATTAATATAAAGGCATGTATTTCTTTAAAAAATCAGCATATTTTTTATCAAGTATTCTAAGTGCAGACATAGCTTCGGGGGAAGTGCAACATCGCTCATCTACTAAATTTCTGAGGGTCATATTTTTGATATTTTCCTGTATCTCTTTAATTACAAAGTCCAATGTATTTTTATTGTACGCTTTAAGCTCTTCAAAATCCAGATCATAAATCTGATATTTAGTGATATCGTAGTTTGCAGATGGAGTTTGCATGATATTTAGATAAGCATAAAAATCGCATGAAAAGTCTCCAAATAGATCTACACCCATATAAGCAAGTAACGGGATAAAATTAATGTCTACAAATGAAAAATATAGTGCTGCGTTTGGGTTTATATTTTCTCTTATGTTTACTATTATATCAACCAGATCCCATGGTTGTCTCATAAGCTCTTTGGGATTTGCTACTAGAAATGTGGTGATTCCAAGTTTATCTAATTCTTTTGCACATTTTATTCTCAAATCCAGATATTTTCCGCCGTGAATAACTCCAATACCCTTTTCTTTACTTTCTTTTGCATTTTCAATTGTCTGGCTAACAGACCATTTTGCCAGTTCCTTTGGGACATCATATGGCATTGGTTCATCCTTTATAATCTTAAATTCAATACCAGGTTTAAAAACAGCCGGTGTTTTTAATTCCTCATAATTTCCAAGCCTTGCAGGACCATCATGTCGTTTTATTTCAAGCATAAAAATCAATTTTCCATTTCTTATGTAAATGTATTTAAATAAAAGTTTATAGTGAATAACCAAATATTTTGGATTAGGGAATTATAAAATTTGTTTACATGCTCTTTAATTTAAAGAATGTAAATGTAATTAATTTAATTATTTAAAATTTATAAGTTTAATAAGTTATGTTTACAAAACGAAGCTGGAGAAAAATGTTTACAAAATCTCTCAAACACTGTTAAAATCTCTGATTTTGACGCCCCGAAAACCTTAAGGTTTTCCTGAACCGCAAAACGTAGTTTTGCAGGCCACAAAAAACTTCGTTTTTTGTAGGCTTCGTGTTTGGAGCCCTCGAAAATCTTTGATTTTCGGGGCGTCGAAAATATTATTTTCGACAGTGCAAATCGAAGTTAGAAAAATACAAAGTATTTTTCTACATAAAAAATCGAAGATTTTTTAAGATTTGCTAACTACGATTTTGTAAACATTTCCTAACCTTTCGGAAATCATAGATTTCCGATGCCGGAGGAAACTCTGTTTCCTCGGCCGCAAAATTAAAAATTTTGCAGGCATCAAACGCTTTGCGTTTGAATGTCCCAAAAAATTCTATGAATTTTTTGAGGATTTTGCATGCCCCAAAAAATCCCTCGAAATTCGTAGAATTTCGGGGCATCAAAAACCAGCGGTTTTTGAAGGCTTTGATTTTTTGAGGGAATTTTCACATGTTATTCACTATAGAATATTTGTATAGCCAGTTTAAATAACTAATTGCAAGGATAAAAATGAAGATCAACAAATTAATCTTAGTTCCAACAGGAATAACCGCGTTTAGAATTGTATTATCCATTCTATTTTTAGACTTGCTTATAAATAACATGGAACTAATTGCAATCCTTGTTTTTTTACTTGCAGTCATTACAGATGCTTTTGATGGATATTATGCCAGGAAATTAGGAGTTTCATCAGATTATGGTGCATATCTTGATATAACTGCCGATTTTATTCTTGTTTTAGTCGCATTCTTAACATTCATAATTATTGGAATCTATCCATACTGGCTGCTGATTCTCATAATTTTAGTATTTTTGCAGTTTATACTGACATCAAAGCTTAAGGTTCTAGTATATGATCCAGTAGGTAAATATTATGGAGCTTTCCTTTTTGCGGTGATTCTTGTTACGTTAATATCACCACCCATTTTTTACGGCTTTTTACTCATAGCTACCCTTTTATTTACCACATTATCATTGATAAGTAGGTATCTCTTCTTTATTTTTCGAAAAACAGTTGAAAAATAATTCAAAATTCTGAATGGGATAGGTGTCATCAAAAAGGTTACAGTTTGCAAAATTTCCGCAAGGTATATATACACAGATCATCAACCTAGATATGAAAATTGTAAGTTTTCACGTAGACCCGTTACCAAGGGTGTGAAAAGAATGAGAACCTTAAAGAAACTAAAAAATTTTTTAACTGGGGGAGAGGCAGAGAAAGAGGAAGATGAAAATAAATCTGAATCTGAATTGTCAGAAATCGTCAAAGAGGAAAAACAACCAGTTGAATCAGAGACAAAACAACAAACTGCCCCTGCAGTAGAAGAAGTTAAAAAAGAGCCTGTTGTAGAAGCTGAACCTGCTGTAGAAAATAAACCTTCAGAAGTTGAAGTTAAAACTGAGACTATTGGAGAGGCACCTGCAATAGAAGAAACACCTATAGTAGAAGAAGTTGAACCTGTAATGGAAGAAGCTGAAGCTGCTGAGGAAGATAAACCTTCAGAAGTTGAAGTTAAAACCGAAACTGCTGTAGAAGAGAATGTTGAAGAACCTGCTGCTTCAGAAGAAGCAGAAATCATTGAGGAAACTAAAAAAGACGAACCCAAACCCAAAGGAAGTGAAAGTATGAGTTTACTTAATAAAGAAGCAAATCTAATACGCGCTGAAGAAGTAGAGCCAGGATTTAAACAGGAAATAATAGATGCTGGTGCAGAAACTGTAGCTTTATGTTACCAGTGTGGTACTTGTACCGGATCATGTCCATCCGGAAAAAGAACCCCTTACAGGATAAGGAATATCATAAGAAAATCCCTCATGGGACTCAAAAGTGAAGTTATGGAAGACGACAGTCTCTGGGAATGTGTTACCTGCTACGCATGTCAGGAAAGATGCCCAAGGGGAGTAGCAATTGTAGATGTTGTTAAAATTTTAAGAAACATGCAGTCCCAGGCAGGAAAAATGGCACAGGCACACAAAATGACTGGAGTATTCGTACTTAAAACCGGACACGGTGTACCTATAAACGACGCCACAATGGCATTAAGGAAAAAAGTTGGATTAAATGAATTACCACCAACCACACACGAATTCCCAGAAGCATTAGAAGAAGTAAGAACAATACTCAAGAAAACAGGATTCGACACTTTAATCGGATACAACTGGGAAACAGGAGAAATAGAATAAATTTTTTGGAGGAATTATAATGGCTGATTTCGCATATTTCTTAGGATGTATAATGAACAACAGATACCCTGGAATCGAAAAATCATCAAGAATGATGTTTGAAAAGTTCGGTATAACCTTAAACGACATGGAAGGAGCTTCATGCTGCCCTGCACCAGGTGTATTTGGATCATTCGATAAAACTAGCTGGCTCTCAATAGCCGCAAGAAACATTACCATTGCTGAAGACATGGGAATGGACATAATGACCGAATGTAACGGATGTTTCGGTACATTATTTGAAACTAACCACGAACTTTCTCACGATGAAGCAGCAAAAGCAAAAGTTAACGAAATTCTCTCTGAAGTTGGAAGAGAATACAAAGGCGAAATAAAAGTAAGACACTTCGCAGAAGTATTATACAACGATGTAGGTCTCGACAAAATAGCAGCTGCTATTACAAACCCATTAGATGGACTTAACATAGCTATACACTACGGATGCCACTTCTTAAGGCCATCAGCAGATATCCAAATAGATAACGCTGAAAAACCAACAATTTTAGATGAAATTGTAGAAGCAACCGGTGCAAAATCTGTAGACTACAGAGACAAAATGCAGTGCTGTGGTGCTGGTGGTGGAGTACGTTCAAGAGACTTAGATGTCGCTTTAGACTTCACAAAAGATAAATTAACCAACATGGAAGCTGCTGGTGCAGACGCTATCGTAAACGTATGCCCATTCTGTCACTTACAGTTTGACGTAGGTCAGACCGAAATTAAAAAGAAAACCGGTGAAGAATTCAACATACCTGTCTTCCACTTAGCTCAATTCTTAGGTCTTGCAATGGGATACAGCCCTGAAGACTTAACCGTTGACGTTCACCAGATAGCAGTGGACTCTGCACTGGAACAAATAGCAAAATTAGATGAAATAACTGGCGGAGAATAAATATACTCCCTCTCTTTTTATTTTTTAAGGTAAGTTTTATTAATGCATCTCTATTTCTGTAAATATATTCTATTCTAAAAATATCAAATAGCTCTGTCTTAAATGGCCATATATTTCTTATTTTACCAAAATATTAAACTTAATATATAAACTTTTAAATATTTTGAGGCTTATATTTTAACTTGAATTTGAATTTGATTAGTTTGAAACTTAAATTATTCGAGGTGTTTTTTTGTTTATTGCTACACTGGTTGGAATATTTAAATTTAATGAATTACCACAAGAATATGGACCATATGTAAAATATAAGGCTTCTCTTGAAAAGAAAAACATTGATGAAAATGAAAAAATCGCCATTCTAAACATAAGTGGTACAGAAAGCTATCATGTTTTATTCTTAGATTCATATAAAAGCACAGCTGAAATAGACGAAGAACTAAAAGCAGCTGATGCAAAACTTAATTACAACACTAAAAAAATACTGGAAGGACACTTATGACTGAACTGCCTATGGAACAAACATGGTTAGTTCTTGTTGAACTTTTAACTGACCTTCGAAAACGTGGAACCCAAATTCCAGATGAAGTACCCAAAACTGTGAGATTAGCAAAAACTACCATAAATTTTTACAAAGCAGACCCTACTAACCCAGACATGATAAACGAAATAAAAAGAATAAATGATTTTCTAAATTCAGTTCAAAATACTCTTCTTGATCTTGCTGAGGAAGTAGGTAAAGATTACAAAGATGAATGGCTTAATAAACTTATGAGGGCTTCAAGAGGGGAAAGAGTAGTTGAAAAAGAGGAAAATGCACCTAAATTTGCTGTTGGAGTTCCTTCCGGATTTTCAATGGTAAAAGTTACCTTCCAGGAGCCTTTATCAGAGGAAAGGTTAAATGATATTGCTGAAGAATATGGAGTTATAATAGAATTTGAAGAAGATGACGTGGTTGCAATTTATGGGGATCAAGACAACGTTAAAGCAAGTTTAAAAGAAATAGCTTCATTTTTCCAGAAATAAAATAAATTTAATTTTTTTATATTTCAGGGAGTTACAACATGAAAATTCTGGTTATGGGCGATATACACGGACAGTGTCATAAAATCTTTAATTATCTTCAAAAGGACACTGTGGATCTAATAATTTTAACTGGAGATATAACACATTTCGGGCCGCCCAAGTTATGTGGAGACATATTAAATGAAATATGCGCATTTAATGTTCCCACATTTGCGATACCTGGTAACTGCGACCCATCAGGGGTTTATGGGGAAATTGAAAATTCAAGTGCAATTAATATACATAACAGATCAATTATTATTAAAAATATAGGTATTTGCGGGTTTGGCGGCTCAAATCCAACTCCATTTGACACGCCCCTTGAATTTGAAGAGATGGAAATATATGATGAACTTAAAAAGCTGATGAAACAAATTGAAAATCAGGAAATAAGAATACTGGTGACTCATGCACCACCCTACAACACGAAAACTGATTTAATACCTTCTGGAGACCATGTAGGAAGCAAAAGTGTTCGAAAGATAATAGAAGAGTTTCAACCTTCCCTTAACTTGTGTGGACATATACATGAAGCAGTAGCCATTGATAAAATAGAGAATACTATTATATTCAATCCAGGAGAAGCATCTCATGGTTTTGCAGGCATAATAGACATAAATGAAGATGAAAGAGAAATAAAAATATCCCCCCAACTCATAAATCTTTAAGAATGCTTTATTAAAATTATAAAAAGGAATTATATTCATAACCCTAAAATAAAATAGTATAATTATTTATGTCAATAATCTTAAGAAATAGACATGTAATCAACTTTGATGGTTAATAGCATATATTATATAATTGGATCTAAACCATTTTAATGAAATTTAAAGTATTTAATTAATTGACATTTATTCTATTTGAGGTTGAGAAAATGTTATAAAAATTCTTTGAATTTTGTAACCGCAAAAATTAAAGATTTTTGCATGTTATACATTTTCGAACATTCGAAAATTTTTGATTTTTGAATGCCCGAACACCATTGTTCGGCAGCCTTAAAATCAAAGATTTTAAAGGTGAGAAATTGAGGATGATAATGGTAGAAGGAGAAGTAAGCGGTAAAAAGTATAGAGAGCCTTTTTCTAAAGGAGTCTTAGCACGATCTTTAACTCGAGCAGAGATGGATCCAAATAAGGCATATACATTCGCATCTCAAATAGAGGCACATTTAAGAAAAGAAGGAATAAAGGTTATAAGTCTAGATGACCTTGTAGGAATAGTCCGTGCAAGATTAAAAGAAGAAAATGAAGAAGTAGCTGAAAAATACGGGCTATGGAAACGGATTCGTACATGTAAAGAGCCTCTTATTATATTAATAGGAGGAGCTTCAGGAGTTGGTACATCTTCAATTGCTTTTGAAGTTGCTAACAGGCTTGGAATAAGAAACATGACAAGCACCGATATCATAAGAGAAGTTATGCGTAAGATGGTATCAAAAGAACTGTTACCAACTTTATTTGAATCCAGTTACACTGCTTATAAATCTTTAAGAATTCCACCATCCCCTGAACTGGATGAAGTAATTATTGGATTTAGAGATCATGTCGATACCGTAAGTGTAGGTGTTGAAGCTGTAATTGAAAGAGCACTGAAAGAAGGAGTAAGTATAGTCATTGAAGGCGTTCATATCGTTCCAGGATTTATAAACGAAGAACTTGTAAGTAAACATAATGTTGCCATGTTTGTTTTAACCTTGCAGGATGAAGAAGTTCATAAAGGAAGATTCTACTCAAGGTGCAGGCAGTTATGGGCTCGAAGGCCCTTAAAGAGGTATATGAACTACTTTGGAGCAATACGAAAAACACATAAATACTTTGAAAATCAGGCCCAGAAGTATGATATACCCGTTATTGAAAATATTGACGTTACAACCACGATTGATTGTATAATAGAAACTATTACAAAAACATATGGACGTGAAGAAGATGTTAGAGAAACAAAAAGTTAAAGAAGTGATGACAGAGGACGTTATAACAGTTTCCCCCAATGAAGACGTTGTTTTCGCTTTTGAAAAGTTAATGAAATATAAGGTAAGTTCTCTTCCTGTTGTTGATGAAGATGGAATACTTTTAGGTATCGTGACAGCAACAGATCTTGGACATAACCTGATTCTTGATAAATATGAACTTGGAACAACAGTGGACAAAGTCATGGTAAAAGATGTAATCTGCATAGGTTCGCAAGATAACCTGAAAACTGCAGTTAAAAAAATGAATAAATATGGTGCTGGTGGCGGAATTGTAAATCAACTGATTGTAGTGGATGATCATAAAATAAAAGGTATAATTTCAGATGGAGATATAATAAAAGCATTAAGAGCACTTTAATATTGGATATTCATTAAACTTATATCAAAATAGTCATCTAAAGCAGGTTATGTTATTTTTAGATTAGATAACCATACAAGTTACCACCATGAAAACTTTTGCTTTTCATAAAATTTTAATATTAAAAGAGTATTGGGAAATTAATGCCCAAATACTGTAAAATTCTTTTTAAGTTATTATAATGAAGATATAACAAAAAATAGCGTTCCAGATATAACTGCACATATCGGAAATGTAAGAGCCCATGAAGATACAATTTGTTTTACAACATCACCACCAATATCTCTGGTTTTCCTCGCAAGCCCCACCCCAATTACAGACCCTACAAGTGTTTGAGTTGGAGATATAGGCATTCCTAAAAATGTGAAAAGTAAGATAACAGAAGCAGCTGCTATTTGAGCTGAAACACCTCTTGTTGGAACCAAATTAGTTATTCTTTTTCCAACTGTACCCGTAATTCTATTTCCGGCAACTAAAATTCCAGAAACAATTCCAATAGCACCTAATACTCTTATATCGCTGCTTGCAGCACTTCCAGCTACTGCAATCATTATACCTGTTGCGGCTGCAATATCTATAGCACCCACCCCCATAGCAGCAAAACAGGAACTCACAATCTGCAAATAAGAGAATATTTTTTCTAATCTGCCCCTTACAGCCATACTGGTTGCTTTCTCAAGAAGTGAAACTCTTAAAAGATAGTAAAACACAAAACCAACTGTAAGGCCCAAAAGTGGAGATGAAATCCAGCTTAATGCGATATTAAGAAGTGAATTCCATTGAATATGAGTTATACCTGCATAAACAATTCCGTATCCAAAAATAGACCCAACCATTGCATGGCTCCCTGAAACAGGAGTTCTCCTAAAAATAGAAATACTAACCCATATTCCTGCAGACAATGTGGCTATTACAGCCCCCATAGGAGTTATAAATGATGATGCAACTATACCCCCAGATATAGTTTTAATAACATTACCACTTAAAAATACGGCTCCAATAAACATGAACGCAGCCCCCACTATAAGGGCTTGCCTCATCTTAACAACACCACTCCCTACTGCAGTTCCCATGGAGTTACCAATATCATTGGCCCCAATATTAGCCGCAAGATAAATACCTGCAGCAACACCAAGTATAATAAGGTAGTCTAAGATTTTACCCACTTTCCTGTGTAAATTTTAGCATGATACTAATTTGTCATTTAAATAATTTATAAATTCTCCAATCATGATTAATCTAAGGATTTAATGTAATTGCTTAAATCAAAAAAATAGGAAGTTTAAAAAAGTAATTATTAATTGACCTCAATTTCGCAATAAATTCAAAATTATTATAAATAAAGCCCCACCTGTAATAAAATAGCCGTGTTGTTAATCGTAAGGTTAAAATAGTATTAGACCTAAAGTTAATATGGGCTAGACTGGAGAGTTAGGGGTCCTCTGTAAGCGCAAATCCCCTATACGGCGCGGTCGAAGTTCAAGAGGCGGCAAGCTGAATGGACATTGGCCCAGAATCTCAACGTAGAAACCTCGTCCCGCAGGATCGGTGGTGGCAGGATTTCAGCCGTAGGGCTGAAGTTAACTGTCTTAACTGTGGGAACGGGTCAGGTCTGGAAAGAAGCAGCTCTACTGCAGACAGCTGATGCTTGTGGAGCAACGGGGCGGAGTTGGGGTTTTGGATCACCATTGTTCAGGAGGTTTGTCCACTCTTGAACGGGCCCATTCAAATTAACCCAAAAGATGTACAAAATAATAAAAACAGACAAGTTTTAAATAGGATAAAACCAAAACTATTATAAACTATTAAAGACAATCATCTTTTTTACTGGATAACTATTTTTATCATGTGTCGGGGTGGCCCAGCCTGGTACGGCGTGGGACTGCTAATCCCATGATCCTTAGGATCACGCGGGTTCAAATCCCGTCCCCGACGCTCATACTCATACAATTTAAATCAATAAAGCCACATCATTAAATTCTAATTCTATATATTGCCTAAATTTTATCCTGACTCAAAATTTAATTTTAAACTGGTGACATTAATGAAATTCAAAGATAAAAAAAGCACTGATAATTGACATTTACCAGTTGCAACTTTAATGATTCTAATTTTAACGGCAATTGCAACCAGTTTACAGTTCTTTTACCCTGAAATAATTAATATGTTATCCCGGAATCCAAATGCACTTTTAGCGGGGCAGTGGTGGCGTCTGATATCACCTATTTTCATTAATCCTGAAGGGTGGAGCCAGATAATATTCAATTTTTCTGCTCTCATATTTTTAGGTATCATTGTAGAGAAGTTTTATGGAAGCTTCCGCTGGCTCATCTTCTATTTTACCGCAGGATTTACAGGAGAAATTGCAGGTTATTTCTGGCAGCCATACAGCAGAGGTTCATCTGTAGCTATAATGGGGCTTCTCGGCGCCCTGCTGGTTTGGATAATATTAAATCGCAGATCAGCACCTGTCCAAATTCAAATATGGGGCCCTGTAGGATTGATATTTGCAGTTATTCTTACCTTTTCTCATAATATACACGGTCCTCCAATTCTTATGGGGGCTTTAATTGCTTTATTAGTGCTTCAAAGTAAAATGCATCCCTAAAAATAAGTTTTATTTCTCATTAAAGTTAGCAAATATTTAAATACAGCACTACAGATATCATATTATCTTAAATAGGGGGTAACATCTGTGGAAATGATTTATATTTTCTTGATGGTGACATTAATCGGCGCTGTTTTACATTTATTTTTAAGTAAAACAAGGACAAAAAATAGAATATTTGAAGTGTTTTTGTTATGGTTTTTAGTTGTAATGGTTGGAATTGGTTCGATATGGGCATTTATGGGACATGTATTTTTTGCAGATATGGTTGCAGCAGCCATAGGATGGCCTGCTGGAAGTCCGTTCCAGTTTGAAGTTGGAATCGCTAATTTATCCTACGGAATTCTTGGTCTTTTATGCTGGAAATTCAGGGATAATTTCTGGACAGCTGCGGTAATAGCAATATCTACATTCTATCTTGGAGATGCCTATGGTCACATTGCCAATATAATGCAAACCGGAAATATAGCAGCAGGGAACGCGGGCTATGCATTATATGCAGATATTTTAGTACCCCTCGTATTGATATGTCTTTTAATTGCATACAAAGCTACTTTTAAAAAGCCAAATGAATTAATAGAACAAGAAGATGATTATTTACCAAAAAGCACTTAAAAATGTAAAAAATAATTATTTCTTCTTTTTTATCTTTATTAAAAAAACACTTGACTCTATCTTCAACTTTCCATCCGGGATAAGTTTTGATATATCTTTAGCAGATTCGATCTTTCTAAAATATAGACTGCATCCATAAAATTATTCAACGGTTGGATTATTTAACTGCTTGGGAGTTGAATACATATAATAAATACCCCTATCTACAGTTAAAGTACTGGCAAGTTTTTTGTTCTAAACTGTTTGCCCACATAAAGAAATTTTTTCAATCCCTCCACTTTGTAACTTCACCTACTGCAGGCCTTAAAGTTTTAGGTGGAATTTCTTTAGGATAACCTACAGCGCAGCCGTTAAGCCTAAACTCACCAGGATTAACCCCTGTAATTATATAAAAATCTTTCAGCCTTTTAAAACAAAATATAATTCCAAAACATTAGCCAGAATGTTTCTTTAAAAATTGTTCTGCTTTTACCTTAGTAGCATTTCTCGGACTATCAAGCTGTCTTTTAACCAGAGAAATTACTTCCTCTTTATCCTGAATTTCATCAAAATATTTATCAAAGGATAAGATAGCTTTACCTAAAAGAATACTTCGACACTCCTGATCTCTTGGAATGTTTTCAAGCTCCAATAAGTTACCTGTAATTTTCTTTTGATATTCAGGCTTAGCTCTTGCTATTTTCCAGCTGTTGTCAACAACGTGTCCGGCAGTGATCATTGATTCATCTGATAAAAGCCCATAGAACTTTTCAAAGATATATTCAATCTTTTCCTGTGAATCTACAGCACTTAAATTGGCCAGGATATCCATAGCATTCCACATGATAACTTTATTACCAGTATCCAGTAATTCTATAAAAAAATCAACGCGAGGATATAAAATTTCGGGATTTTTCCCGCTTATAATGTTCAAAACCTTTATGGATCTAAATTTTATCCGTGCAACATCTGAAGAAATCAAATTTAAAAGAATAGAAATTAATTGAGGATTCTTTACAGCTTTTTCTGCTATGTCCTTGGAGTGGTCTTCTTTTTGGTTAAGTTCATCTGCAATATCTTCCACAGTTTTCAGCCCCCATTAATCCATATCCTTTTTAAATGTTTTTGTCAGTATCCTATTTTAATTCATGAGTTCATGGATGACATTTCCAAGCCTTTTTATACCTTCTTCAATTTGTTCATTATTTGAATTGGAGAAATTAAGCCTTAATGAATTTATTCCACTCCCGTCGACATAAAATGCCTGTCCCGGAACAAATGCTACATTTTCCTTTATTGCCAGTTCAAATAAGTCCATTGAGGACAGACCTTCAGGAAGAGTAACCCATAAAAACATTCCTCCCTCTGGTTTTGTATATTCTACATTTTCAGGGAAGTATTTCTCTATCATGGAAACCATAGTGTTTCTTTGATTTCTGTACATGTCTTTAATCTTTTCTATATGTTCATCAATATTATTATCGATTAAATACTGATAAACGGCTCTTTGAGTAAAGTAATTTGAATGCAAGTCCAAAGCCTGCTTTGCAATAATGATTTTTTCCATTATTTCTTCGTTTGCAACTATCCAGCCAAGCCTCATTCCTGGAGATACTATTTTGGAAAAAGAACCGAAAAGTACAGAATCTTCAAGATAAGCCTTAACAGGGGGTATATCATCGCCTAAAAATCTTATTTCACCATAAGGGTTGTCTTCTACAAAGACAATATCTTCATTTTTAAGAATTTCAGCTAATTTTTGTCTTTTTTCCTTTGAATACGTTATTCCAGTGGGGTTCTGGAAATTTGTAACTGAATAAAACATTTTTATTTTATTTTCGTCCAGTATCCTTTGGAGTGAATCTATATCTACACCATCTTCAAGCAGAGGGACAGATATGAATTGAGGTTCAAATAATCCAAATGACTGTATTGCAGCAAGATAAGTTGGATTTTCAAGGAGAACTTTATCCCCTTTATTTAAAAAAACCTTACTGACAAGGTCTATCCCCTGCTGTGAACCATTTGTAATTAATATTTCATCAGCACTGACTTTTAGGCCTTTTTTTGAATATCTTTCTGCAATGTACTCACGTAAGGGCAAATATCCTTCAGTTGTACTGTATTGGAGAATTTCATCCCCATTTTGAGACAGAATTTTTGATACTGCATCAGTTATTTCATTTACAGGAAAAGATTTAGGATTCGGCAAACCCCCTGCAAATGAAATGATGTTTTTATCTTCTGTAACCTTTAATATTTCCCTGATAAATGATTTATGTACACTTTTCATTCTTTCTGCAAATAAATTACCCATATAATTCAACTTCCTTCTCTAGAATGTTTAATGTAATTTTAAGATTATATATTTCATTATTTAATTTTAAGCAATGACCATAATAACATAATTGCCACAAATGGTTACGTCCCATTTTAATCCAAATACCAAATTATTTCTTTAATTTTAATTAAAAGGCTTTTTATTCAATGATATCTGCAAATTACAGGTTAAAGGACATTATGAATTTAACGTTTATTTTATTTTTAAGTTATACTTATTTAAATGACCAGATAAAAGAAATAAAAATAGTATAATACAGCTTCAGAAACATTATAAAATTATAGACCGATTTAACTCAGTGCAATGTTTCCAAACGTCCCATCTCACTAAAACAGAAATCTAAAGAGCAGGAGTAGCCCTACTCCCGTATTAAATGCCCTTAATTTTCGTCTTCTTCTTCAGCAAATCTCTTTTTAAGGAGTTCTACTGCCTGATCGCGCATTATGAATTTTTGTATTTTACCACTTGCAGTAAGTGGGAATTCATCAACGAAAAAAACATGTTTTGGGACTTTATAGCGTGCTATTCTTTCTAGGCCGAAATCTATAACATCTTCTTCACTGATATCAGCTTCTTCCTCCAGAATCATAAATGCCCCCACAATTTCACCGTATTTATCATCTGGAATTCCTATAACCTGCACATCTTTAATTCCAGGCATTGTATAATAAAATTCTTCAATTTCACGAGGATAAATGTTTTCTCCACCGCGTATTATCATATCTTTTATCCTTCCAACGACAGTATAATAACCGTTTTCATCGTAGGTTACTAAATCTCCACTGTGTAACCATCCATCTTCATCAATGGCTTCAGCAGTTTTATCAGGCATTTTGTAGTAACCTTTCATGACATTGTAGCCCCTACTGCAAATTTCACCCACTTCTCCAGGTCCCACAGTTTTACCAGTTTCAGGATCAACAACTTTAATCTCACAATTAGGTAGCTTTCTTCCCACAGTTTCAACCCTCAGTTCAAGCGGGTCATCAACGCTCGTCTGAGTGAATCCAGGCGAACCTTCAGTCAGGCCGTAAACACTGGTTATCTCGGTCATGTTCATGTCGTTAACCACTTTTTTCATGGCCTCTATTGGACATGTTGAACCTGCCATTATTCCAGTTCTAAGCGATGATAAATCAAACATTTCAAACATTGGATGTGAATACTCGGCAATAAACATTGTTGGGACACCATAAAGCGCAGTACACTTCTCTTTTTGAACTGCTGCAAGAACCATTAGAGGATCGAACTGTTCAAGCATTACTAAAGTCCCACCATGAGTATACATGGGCCATGAGCCCTAAAGTGACTCCAAAACAATGGAACATCGGTACAGTGAGACATAACCTATCATTTTCAGTGTATTTCAGGTTTTCACCAATATAATACCCATTATTAATGATATTTTTGTGTGTAAGCATTACTCCCTTAGGGAAACCAGTTGTTCCAGAGGTATACTGCATGCATACTACATCATCACTGTCAAAAGTTTCTTTAGCCTCTAAAAGCTTGCTGTCGTCGGTATGTTTACCCAGCAGCAGCAGTTCATGTGTATTATAAAGCCCACGATGCTTTTCCTGACCTATGAAGATTACACTTTTAAGACAAGGATATTCCTTACTTTCTAAGTTACCCCTTTTACTTGTCTTAAGTTCAGGAACAAGTTCATATAATACCTTTAAATAATTAACATCCCTAAATCCATCTGTTATTGCAAGAGCTTTCATATCAGATTGTTTTAACACATAATCCAGTTCATGACTTTTATAGGCAGTATTTACTGTTACAAGAACTGCCCCTATTTTTCCACATGCAAATAAAAATGTAATCCAATCTGGAACATTTAATGCCCAGATTCCCACATTGTCGCCTTTAGTAACTCCAATTGAAAGCAAACCTTTTGCAAGCTTATTTACTCGTTCATCAAATTGTTTGTAAGTAAAACGAAGATCCCTATCCGGATAAACCATAAATTCCCTGTCTGGATCTTTTTCTGCCTGTTTTTCAAAGAAATCTCCAATCGTATCTTCTGTAAAAAGCATATTTTGGCTCCTTTATGCACTCTAAATTTTTATTTGCAATTTTTGTCTTCTAATATTAAATGCTCATGTAATTGGGCTTTTATTACATCTGGAATAGGTATACTCTTTTGATTTAAGAAATCAAAATGTACAAGAACAGCTTTTCCCTTTGCCTTGAGCTCTCCATCCTGCCATGCCTCATGACCTATTGTAAACGAACTGTTTCCAATATGAGTTATATAACTCCTAATTTCAACATCAATTCCATAGTACATTTGACCGATGTAATCAAATTCAGTTCTAACTAATATTAATTTCCATTTCTCATAACTCAAGTCAAGATCTGGTGTAAACATTCTAAATATTGGATTTCTTCCGACTTCAAACCACTCTACAAGCGCAGTGTTGTTAATATGCCGAAGTCCATCAGCATCTCCGAATCGCGGTGTAACTTTCTCTGTAAACATTTAAATCACTTTTAGATTTGTATTAACTGTTAAATTTGTTTTAAAATGGTGTATATACAACTGCAAGGATTTTTGAATCCTTATCACCGTAAGCATGTAAATCATGAGGTACAATTGAATCATAATAAATACTGTCCCCTTTAGAAAGCAGATATCTTTCCTGACCGTATAATATTTCAATTTGCCCTTCCATGACATAAATGAACTCTTCACCTTCATGTGAAGCCAATTTATACTCTTCTGTCTCATGGAGGTGAACATCAATAATAAAAGGCTCCATATGCCTGTCTGTTTTACCAGAAGCCAGCGCATAAAAATCAAGGGCACTTGTATCTGGATGATCTTCTTTACCTGAAAAATGGATCACCTGCTCAGATTTACCGGATTTTACCATTACTGGCCCTATTTGAGGTGCATCATCAAGAAAAGTACCTAAACGGACATCCAACACTTTTGCAATCCTTATAAGTGGTGTGAGTGAAGGGATCAAATCTCCACTTTCAATACTTTCTATAACCTTCTTGCTGCACTGGCTTTTTTCTGCCAGTTGTTCAACAGTCATTTTATGGTTCTCTCTTATTTGCTGGATTTTAGTTCCGAGTTGATTTTCCTCTGACATTTAGTTATCTCCTATTTTATAGATTATTTCATAAATACGAACTTAATTTACAGTTAATTTTGCATAGTAGTTATTATCTTCTTTATAAATTATTTTAAATTATATTTTAAATTCTAATGAATAATCAAATATTTAGGCCATCAATTTAATTGGAATTATTTGTTCTAAATATTATTAAATGTAATTATTAATTATTTAAAATTTACATGATTAATAAGTTACGTCATTTGCTGTAATTCTGATTAATTTCTAATTAAATTTCAATAGTTTCTAATCTATCCATAGCTTCCTCTAATTTTTCATATGAGGCAGCATAAGATAATCTAAAATGATTTTCTCCACATTTACCAAAACTACTGCCATTGACGATTATTACTCCATTTTCTACAGCCTTATCTACAAATTCCTGCGAATTTTGGACCCTTGGAAATGCATAAAATGCCCCTTTAGGTGCTTTAAACGGTATTCCCATTTCATTCAGCCTTTTAACTACCAGATCTCTTCTTCGTTTAAATTCAGCTACCATTTCACCAACACATTCCTGTGGTCCGGTTAATGCTTCAAGACCTGCTATCTGAGATAAAGAGCTTGCACATGCCACATTATACTGATGAACCTTCAGTAATTCTTCAGCTATTTCTGGTTTTGCGGTCATATATCCTATTCTAAACCCTGTCATTGCATAGGTTTTAGAAAATGCATTTATGGTTATTGCGTTTTCAGTATATCTTCCAGGGCTGTAATGTTTTCCATCATAGATTATGTGCTCATATACTTCATCAGATATCAAATATATGCCGTGATCGTCAGCTATTTCTGCTATACCTTTAATATCTTCTTTTTGCATGACTGCTCCTGTCGGGTTTGAAGGAGAATTCAAAATTAATGCTTTAGTTTTGTCAGTTATTTTATCAAGGACATCCTCCTGAGTCATTCTGAATTCATTTTCTTCTTTGAGACTTACTGGAACCATTTTACCTTCAGCAAGCTTTACAAATGCATCATATGAAAGAAATCCTGGATCAGGGATTAAAACTTCATCTCCCCTATTTACTAGTGCTTGAAGACTGATATAAAGTGCTTGACTTGCCCCAACTGTTACAAGTATAGACTCAGGATCCACATCAAGTTTATTTTCTTCTTTAAATTTACATGATATAGCTTCTCTAAGTTCTAAAATCCCTTTATTTGCTGTATAATGGGTGAATCCATCATCTAAAGCTTTTTTTACAGCTTCCCGAATATGTAATGGTGTGTCAAAATCGGGTTCCCCAAGGCTTAAATTAATAGCATCTTCTGCAGTGATATCAAACATTTTCCTTATTTCTGAAAGCCGTATTGACTCGCATCTTCTGGTTGGTTGAAACATTCTAATCATACCTATCTAATCATTGAAATCAATTGTTAGTTATATTAAAAACCGATTATATTATACATTAATCTTTCATATCTTAAAAATTAATCATCTATTTTTACTTTTATCAATATATAAAACAAGTATGCCCACAAAAATGCTGAGCCTCTTTGATGTAATAAATCTTGTAGTTGGAACCATAGTTGGTGCTGACATATATATTGCAGCAGCTTTTGGTGCTGGGCTTTTAGGGCCCGCTTCTATAATTGCATGGGCCTTAGCAGGAGTAATGGCAATTATAATAGCTTTATCATTTGCAGAATGCTCTTCACTTATACCAAGAGCTGGAGGGCCTTATGTATATGCTAAAGATGCTTTTGGAGATTTTATCGGGTTTTTATCAGGATGGGCATTATTAATAGCATCATGGAGTGCGATAGCAGTATTTCCCCTTGCATTTGTAGCTTATCTCCAGTATTTTTTCCCAAGTATGCCTTTTGTAGCTCAAACCATAATCAAAATTATATTTATTGTTATATTAACAGGCATCAACTATATTGGAGTTAGAGAAGCAGGTAGAGTTAATGATATACTAACCACCCTCAAACTTGCACCCATTATATTATTTACTTTAGCAGGCATTATTTTCTTTATTTTTAACCCATCACAGTTAATTTCTAATTTCACACCAGTTGCCCCCTTAGGATTTACAGGCATTGGAAGTGCGCTTGTCTTAATATTTTGGGCTTATGTAGGATTTGAACTCGTAACAGTCCCTTCAGATGAGATATATGACTCAAAAAGAACTATTCCAAAAGCTATCGTCCTTGGAATGGGTATCGTTGCCCTTTTCTATATTATAACAAACTTTGTAATAGTTGGAATAGTACCATGGCAGCAGCTTTCTTTATCAACTGCACCCCTTGCACTTGCAGGTTATGCACTTCTTGCAGGTTTTGGAGCATTATTTCTTACTGTTGGTGCTCTTTTCTCAATTTCAGGGTCTGATGAAGCAGGTATTTTGTCATCATCAAGAATTCCGTATGCAATGGCAGGTGACGGGCTTCTACCAAAAATGTTTGCCAGGAAGCATCAGAAATATGATACTCCCTATGTTGCATTAATTGTTCAGGGCATAATTACAGGTGCAGCAGCTATCTTTGGAACCATAAGCAGTCTTATTATATTATCTGTTTTCACTCTGCTTTTCTGTTACCTCGTGACCTGCATATCTGTTTTTCCACTTAGAAAAAGATATGGGAGAAGTATCAAAATTCCATCCATAATACCCGTTTTAGGTATCTTAATATCTATTTATATGATGACACAATGCAATTTAAACCAGATAATAGCAGGTACAATTTTTATAGCCATTGGAATTCCTATATACTGGAAATATTCGCCAAAAGAAGAAATTAGATCAGTTATCAAAGAAATAACCTCGAGAGAAGTCTTTTTAAGGAAATGGATTCGAGCTCGAGAAGTGTTCTTAGGATATCTATTAAGAAGACTGGCTTATCTTTTAAGAAGGGTGCTAGGCTGATAATTTATTTTATAAAAACCTGCAAAACTATGTTTTGCGGTTCAGAAAACCTATGATTTTCCTTCAACCTGCAAAAATTCTAATTTTTCAATGCCTCCAAAAATTAAAAAATAAATTAAATTATTTTTTTGTATTTTAAAAGAGCTATCATTTGATTATAAGACTTTGTAACGCTTCCAGATTTCACAGTGCCGTGAGGAGACACTACTTCACATGTCACTGCCGGAATTCCTGCTAGATTAGTAGTATCTTCCAGTGCTCCACAATATTCTACACCAGATAAATTATATGTAAGCGTTGTTGACCCTGTCCTCTTGCTAATATATTTGGCAATAATATAACTTTTGTAGGTAGGATGTTTTGAAGAAAAAACAGCCATTTTACCAGGATCGCCGCCGGGCTTAGTAGAATGAAAATCTCCAAGTACACTAATATTAAGCCGTTTAGCCAGTTTCAATATCTTGTTAGTAGGCGTACCTGCAATATTAGTTACTCTATTCAGGTTTTTGCCTTTCCAGTAACGGACATTTTTAGCTGTGCTTGAAGGAACCACAAACGGCACTATATAAACAGTCCCTTTAATTGACCTGCATTTTAAGTAATTTGCCAGTTTTAAAGCTGCTATTTGGCTGGGAAGTTCATTTCCATGAACACCTGCAACGATCATCACTTTTGGACCGCTTCCATTACCAACTCTAATTATAGGAGTACCCTTCTTTGATAAAGCTACTATTTGACTGGTTAACTGAGTTTTAGGAATGTTCTTTTTTGTATAATAATTATTTGTAACAGTTCCACCAGTTCCTCTGATAATAACGCTCATCTTAACTGCTGATGTTGATTGGGCTGCTTGAACAGATGGGTAGCTGGTTAAATTTCCTGAAGGATTATCTGCTTTAGTTACATTTATTCCACTTGCACCAATCAATGCTGTAGTACCAATGATTAATAAAATCGCGATTATTTGTTTTTGTTTAATTATAACACCTCACCAATTATCAAGAGGTAGGTTGTTAATTATCATCAGTATTTGTTGATGTATAAATTTTTTTATAAATTATGATATAATTAACCACTTATTTAATTTAAAGTCAATTCATGATAACTTAAAATATAAAAAACAGAATTACACGTTTAATTTTTTATTTAAATCATATTATTAAAATAAACATTATTTAGAACACGCCCCACACCCATAACATCCAAATACCTCGCACCACGGAGTTATATTTTTATTTAATGCTTTTTGATATTCTTTCTTTAAAAATTCTGAGCTAACACCAGCATTTATATTTTTCCAGGGTAATTCATCTTCAAGACCAAGTTTAAAATCAATATTTACCCATTCTTTAAACTTCAATTTTCGCTTATAGGTCTTTTCAATCATATCCCCCATTTTCTCATCGCCTACAGACAATATATGTTGTATGACAGCACCTTCCAAATTTTCAATCTTTAAATGGACATTTTTAAGGTTTTTATTTAAATATTCAAATTTAACACTCAGATCATTGAAATCAAAGCTTTCCCATTGAAATGGAGTATGCGGCTTGGGAATAAATGGATTTACACTTATTCTAACTGCATTTTTCTTTTTGCTCATTTTACGTATGTCTTTTATAAATTCAACCATTTCTGCCACATCTTCCATGGTTTCAGTGGGCAAACCAGTTAAAAAATAGAGTTTAACATTCATATTCCTTTTAAAAGCTCTTTTTACAACATTATAAATCGCCTGATCAAGTATTGGTTTATTTAAAACTTTCCGAAGACCCCATGTAGACTCTGGAGCTATTGTTATAGTTTTAAGCCCGCTTCTCTGTAAAATATCCATTAAATTATCAGTGAGTGATTCTATCCTCATAGATGGACTTGTAATTTTAAATCCCATCTCAAGCAGGCCCTCACAAAGTTCTTCTAATTTAGAATATCCCGAAACATCTGCACCTATAAGTGCTATTTTATTAAATCCCGTAGCTTTTTTACCTTTCTCGGCTATTTTAAAAAGCTTTTTAAGAGATGTTTCTCGCCTAGGCCGATAAAGGCATCCTGCCATACAGAATCTGCAGCCCCTTGTACATCCCCGTGACACTCCCAGAAGAAACGCATCCCCAAATGCAGGTACAAATTTTTTATCATCAGTTTGAGGAACAATTTGTCTTACTGGATGACACGCATTGTCCATATTCTCCACAATTGCCATTTTTACAGGGTTATCCGGTACATAAACACCTTTTATATCTAAAAAAGCATCAATTTCTTTTCTTGGATCATCAAGTTCCATGTAAAGATCTAATACTTCATCTAAAATGACCTCTGCTTCCCCAATAATAAAAAGGTCTATGAATTTACTCATTGGAAGAGGATTTGAACTTGCACACGGACCTCCCGCAATTATAAAAGGATCATCTTTATTTCTATTTTCTTTACAGGCTTCAATTCCCGCATTATCCAGCATTTTAAGTACATTGAAATAATCCTGCTCATATTGAAGTGAAAAACTAATAATATCAAAATCAGCGAGTTTTGTATTTGATTCTAAACTTTCAACATAGGGATAAACTACCCGTTCACAGTAAACATCTTCTCTAGAATTTAGGAAGTCATATATAATATGAAAACCAAGTGAGGACATCGCAGCCTTATATAAATTAGGGTAGCAGGATGCAAATCTTAAGTCCACTTTTCTTGGATTCTTTATTACCACGTTATGTTCCATCAGCATAATTTATAATTTAACTTAAAGCATAATAACAATATCTAACAATCTCAAAAAAATAAAATTTTTTTGATTTAGAAAATTCAAAACATAAAATTTGGAATTTTTCAACTGAATTTTAGATATTTATCTGGATAAAATAGTTATTTAAGCCAGATATTTAAAAACAAAAGGGTAGAATGAATGAAATATAAAAGAGTAGCCGTAGGGGGCACATTTGATCATTTTCATAAGGGCCATGAGAAATTACTCAATAAAGCATTTGAGATTGGCCAGTATATATTAGTTGGAGTTACATCTAACAAATTTGGAGGCAGGAAAGGTAATATTGAACCATGTTCCCAAAGAATGTCTGAATTAGAGCACTTTTTACAGAAATTCGGTTCAAGATACACTGTAAAAAGGTTGGAAAACCACTACGGCCCAACTGTTCATGACGATCAGATGGATGCAATAGTCGTTAGTAACGAAACAGAACCTGTAGCACATAAAATCAATGAAATACGAGAGCAAAAAGGAATTAAACCACTCAAGATCTTTGTTATTGGTTGGGTACTTGCAGAAGACGGAAAACCAATTTCTTCAACCAGAATAAGAAATGGAGAAATAAACAGAAACGGCAAAGTTCTTAAATAGCATATCTCAAATTTTATACTCTAATTTTAAAGGTGAATAATATGAAAGTTGCAGTCGGATCCAGAAACCCTGTAAAAGTCAACGCTACCAAGAATGTCCTTGATAAAATCTATGGAGAAGTTGAAGTTGTATCAATTGATGCTGATTCAGGAGTGCCAGATCAACCATTTGGTATAGATCAAACCATTCAAGGAGCTATTAACCGGGCAAAAAATGCATATTCTGATGAATTTGATATTAGTGTTGGAATAGAATCCGGATTGATGGAAACACCTAATTCTTTAACTGGTTACATCGATTTACAGTGGTGTGCTGTTTTTGATGGGGATAAAATAACACTCGGCGTAAGTTCTGGATTTGAATATCCCCCAACTGTCATTGAAGAAGTTTTAAATGGCAAGGAAGTTGGAGATGTTATGGATGAAGTAACCGGCGTGACTAATCTTGGACAGAAAACCGGTGCAGTTAGTTATCTTTCAAAGGGGATGCTTGACAGGACTGAAAACACGGAACAGTGTGTTTTAACTGCTATGATCCCAAGGATGAATGAGGGAATTTATTTTAGATGATTATTTTTTAAAATTCCATTAATAGACAAATAATGGATTATTAGCAAGCTAAAAATCAAAATTTCTAAAGGAAACATTATTAACTCCAGCAACTGTCCATTTGGAGGAATAATTAAGAGATAAGTCCAAATCATAAAAAATGACAATCCCATAAATACCATAATTATTCTAACATTTTTGATTTTAAATAAGTACAAACCTATGGGGATTATTATTGGAAATGCAATAAATAGAACCCTGAAAACATCGGTTGCAATTAAAGCCTGCATAAATATAAATGGCAAGATATACAACGATTTTTTTAAAAATATGTTTTTAACAAAAGGAATATTATACAAACTGATTATCCATAAAGTTCCAAAAGCAATATATGGATTAATAAAGAAGGCATCTGCTTGAGTAATATACAGCAACGTCTCTTTTATGGTAATTAACGAGAAATAACTTGTAAAACCAAAATAATATCTAATACCTAAAAATAACATTACAGGAATTACTGCTATTTTAACAGTACATTTAAGTGATTCCAATAAATTATTATCTTCTAATTTAAGTAAAAAATAAAGAGGAAGTGTAAATAATATAGTTTCTTTATTTAAAATACCTAAAATAAGAGCAACCAAATATATTTTATCATTTTTACATAGTAAGGCATAAAATGCAAGTAAAAAAAATAAAAATGACATAAAATCAACTAGAACTATATCATACATAGAAAAAATTACTGTAGAAGATAAAAGAAATATCAAAACGCCCGTAAAACTGTGAATCTGATTAAAATTAAGTTTTTTAAGATAATAATAAAATAACAACGCAGTTAAAAAGAGACTTGTCAAATTTACCAGTGAAAAGCCCACCATATGGTTAAATGGGAATATATAAACCAAAAAAGGAGTTAACATTCTATACATATACGGGGCAATTGTTACATTAAAAGGTGCATAAGACATATTAAAATAAAAAAAAGCATCATAACTCATTATTTTAGCAAATCCATTTACAAATATTATTCCCATATATAAAATACATGATATTGTCGCTATTATAAGCGTGCTTACAAATACCAGTTCCTTAATTGAAAAATATTTAAAATTTTTAGTTTTCAACAATTAAAATCACATTTCTCATTATATTATCTAATCAATAATATCTTTTTCCAGTACAAATGTCTCACATATTTTTTTTATTATTAGTAATTTAATAACAGCATTTAATGAATTTATGATTTAAATATAGAAACTACATTTTACTTTAAAATTAAATCAGAAGATTTTTATAAATTACAAAACATTTTTTAAATGTCAACTTAAACATTGCTGGCAAAACATGCCGCAAATATTGAATTTTTAGGATATTTTTTAACTTATTAAGCTGTTATATGATCAGTTGACATGGTTTATTTTCAAGTCTAAAAAAGTTCAAATTTAAAAACTTATTTTAAAACTTAATATTTAAAACTTAATATCTTCTAATATAGTAATCTATCTCCATTAAACAGAAGATACAACAACAATATTACAGCTAAAAACATGTAAGGGTTTACCATGGATAAATTATCTAAATCACAAAATATATTTAAAAAACACAGCAGTTATATTTTGCCGGTTGTTTTAATCTTGATTGTAAGTTTAATTACGTATTACCGCGTGATGATTCAAATTGATCTTGGCCCTATCTCAGACAGCTGCGACTTTCTTTCAGATGCACTGTTATTTGCCGGTCAAAATATAGGTTATTCTGATTTAATAAGGCCCCCATTTTTCCCATTCTTACTTTCAATTATCTTCAAAATGGGGTACGTATCCACAAATGCTATTTTCATTTTAGATGGATTAATGTACATTTTTGGAGTTATTGGACTTTTTTTACTGTTTAAACTCCACTTCAACAGTGTTCAAAGTTTTTTAGGCTCGCTGCTATTTGCCACATTTTCCATCGTCTTAACAGTTATGAGTGTGGGTTTTTCAGATCTTGCAAGTGTCTCCATTACAATCTGGACATTTTATTTCCTGATTTTAGGGGTTGAAAAAAATTCAAAGTTTTTTTATCTGGCATTTCCATTTGCCATGCTGGCTTTCCTAACCCGATACAATTCTGCACTTACTATTTTCCCAATGTTTCTTTATATTTTCATAAATATCCATAAAATTAACATTAGAAATATGCTTGTAGGAATGTCTGTTTCAGTTTTAGTTATAGTTCCTGTCTTTATATTCTTCTTTGAAAAATTCGGTAATTTCTTATATCCATTTATGAATTTCTTTGGAACTGCTTCAGGCCCATCCTTACCAGAAAGTGCTGCTTACAATTCCAATTTATTCTTTTTTATTGATAAATTTCCTTTATTTATTGGACATGAAGGTATTTTATCTGTAATTATCATTTTAACAGGAGTTTTTATTTATGGAGTTTTAAGATTTAAAAGAAGCTCAAAAGACAAAATAAATTCATTTAGTGGATTTAAACTTGAAAAACGAGGCACAAAATTAAAATTAATATTATTTATAAGTTTAATCTCCATTTTTATCCTTAGTTTTGGTCAGATCTTCTGGATGTGGAGCGAAATTCTTTTCTTTGCAGTGGGTTACATGCTGTACGATCTGCTTAAAAATTTCAATATAAAAGATGCAGACATACACCTGCTGTTTTTTGCCTGGTTTATGGCATTTTTCATATTCCAGAGCATATACATAATTAAAGATAATAGATATTTTGTTATAATGGCCCCTCCAGTGGCATACTTCTTAATTTTAGGATTGCAAGAAGTTTCAAATGGGTTAAAATTTAAAATTAAAAATAAAAATGTGACATTTCCTTTAATTGCAGTTATATTAACTGCAGCCATTCTTTTATCCACTGCCTCCTATTTACCTACTATAAAACAGGCAAACGAGAAAAACAAAATAACCAACGAAAATATAGAATCAGCCAGCCAGTGGCTTATAAATTATGATCCCGACTACAAAAATAAGACGATCTACTCCGATATGTGGCCCAATTTCAGCTGGTATTTACAAACTAATGTGAAAATGGTCCCTGTATTTATGAACGGCCAGAGTTATTCAGGGGGCGTGAAAGAGTTTAATTTAACTCTGAAGGACAATATTGCATATAACAATGAACTTGATAGTAATAAAGCAGATTATTACTTATGCCTACGAAAAGGGCTGAATTTAACTCATTATACATCAGTTGCACAATTTGGAAATGTAATTATCTACAAAAGAAAATAATTTTAAAAATAATGCTCCTACCTCAAATTCAATTAAAAAAATCTATGTTCATATACAATATAAATTAAAAATAAAACATTGAAATCAAGTTATATCCTCCGGTGATCATTTGAATAACCATTACAAACACTTTAAAGACAAATTAATGAAATCAACAAATATATTTAAAAAATATAGAACTTCGTTAATTTCATTGGCTGCATTAATTGCAATTGTAAGTCTTATAACGTTTTACAGAGTAAAAATTCAAATGGACGTTGGTCCTATATGGGATACCTATGATTTCCTGTCAAATGCACTTTTATTTGCAGGCAAAGGTACTGGTTATTCCGATTTGACTAGACCTCCAGTTATCTCAATTTTGACATCCCTTCTTTTTAGGTTAAAATATACATCTTCGGCCGCCATATTTGTTGTAGATGGTTTATTATTTGTTTTTGGAGTTATTGGCTTTTTTTTACTTTTAAAACTGCGTTTAAGTAATATTGAAAGTATTTTAGGTAGTTTACTCTATGCAACTTTTCCAATAGTGATTACATTTGCAGGATCGGGACTTTCAGATGTTCCCAGCGTTTCATTTTCAATCTGGACAATATACTTCACTATTTTAGCTGTTAAAAAAAGTTCAAAATTTTTTTATCTTTCATTTCCATTTTTGATGTTAGCTTTCTTAACCAGATATCCATCTGCACTTTTAATATTTCCCATAATGTTTTATATAATAATTAATCAAAAATTAATCCAAAAAATTAGGAATATTACAATTGGAATCAGCATATCACTCTTACTATTAATTCCAATCCTCATTTTCTTCTATGATATATTTGGTAATCCATTTTACTCATTTCTTAATTTCTTTGGTTCAAGTTCATCAACTGCCTCAGCAGGGACATATGCATACAATCCCGATATTTTATATTTCTTGAATCATCTGCCGTCATTTATTGGAGCCCCTGGCATTACAATCATAGCTATAATTTTAAGTTTTACATCATATATGCTTTTAAAATTAAAAAAAGACAGATTTAAAATTAAATTAATCAATATAAAAAATGTTAAAAAAGTAACTGCAGTGAAAATGATCTTATTTACTATTTTAACATTAATTTTTCTTGGAACACTTGGTAAAATGTTTTACATGGCAAGTGAAATTATATTTTTTATATTGTTCTGCATTTTTTATACGCTAATCAAAGATATCAACAGGAAAGACATTGATATACATTTGCTCATTTTTGCATGGTTCATGGCATTTTTCATATTTCATAGCGTATACGTGGTTAAAGACAGTAGATACTTTGTTACAATGGCTCCTCAAGCAGCATACTTCCTAATCGTTGGGTTAAATATAACTTTAAATACGATAAAATCAAAAATTAAAAACATAAATTTAACCCATCTATTTTCTGTAATTCTAATTTTCATGCTTCTGTTTTGTACTATATCATATTTACCAACTATAGAAGAAGGAAACAGCAATCTTACAATTAGAAATGAAAATATATACCTGGCAAGTAACTGGCTTATAAACTACGACCCGGATTATAAAGATAAAATAATATATTCCCAACTGTGGCCTTATTCAGGATGGTATCTTAAAACCAGCGTAAAAATGATGCCCATTATCATGAACGGCCAAATGTATTACACATGCATTGACAGCAGCAATTTCAGCCCACAGGATAGTATTACATCTAATAATTTCTTAGTAAACAATGACGCTTATTACTGCTTCTCTATCCAGCAAGGATTAAATTTAACATCATACAAACCCATTAAACGATTTGGAAATGTAATTATCTACAAAAGAGTTTAAAAATAGAAATTATACGAGCTTAATTTAAATTTTAACTGTAAAACATACTAAAAGAGATTAGTTCACATGAAAATTGGAGTTATAACATCAGCATACCCTGAATTTGAAGACGATCCCCATGGAATCTTTGTACACAGGCTGATGAGGGAAATAAGCAAACATGGGCATGAGGTATATATTTTAGCCCCTTATACTGGCGGAAAAACTGAATATACACTTGAAAGTGTACACGTGGAAAGGTTCCACTACTTCTATCCAAAAAGGTTTCAAAATTTGTGTGGCAGATCTGGAATGGTAGATAATGTTAAAGAGGGGTTTCTTGTGAAGTTTCAGGTTTTAACGTTCCTTTTATTTAATATAATTCATTCACTTAGAAATCTTAACAATATGGATATTGTTCATGTACAGTGGCCCATTCCAAACGGTTTAGGGGCACTATTTTTGAAAAAAATATACGGAATTCCATATATAAACACTGTGCACGGGGAGGAAGTATATCTTTCCAAACGTTATCACGCTCTGTTTGCACTTAAATGGTTTGTTAATAATTCAACCAAAACAGTGGCCAATAGTTCAGCTACCCTCAATTCATGTCTTAAAAATGGCCTGGAAAAAGAGAAACTTAATATAATACCCTTTGGTGTTGATATCAATTTTTATAAACCTTTAAAAATCCCAAAAGATGAAAATATGTTTCAAATACTTGCAGTTGGATATTTAATTGAGAGAAAAGGTTTTGAATATCTTATAAGAGCTGTAAAAGAAGTTTTAAATAAGCACAAGGATGTTCGACTGACCATAGTTGGTTCAGGTCCCCTTGAAGAAAAACTTAAAAGTCTTATAACTGAATTAAAATTAGAAAATAATGCTAAAATAATGAAAAACGTTTCTGATGAGGAATTACTTCAGTTATACAATTCTTCTGACCTTTTTGTGCTCCCTTCCATTGTGGATTCGCAGGGAAATACCGAAGGTCTCGGAGTGGTTTTACTGGAAGCTATGGCTTGTAAATTACCAGTTATTGGGTCAAATACAGGAGGAATTCCAGATATTATTCAACATAGTGAAACTGGATTGCTGGTACCTGAAAAGGATGTTTCCCAGCTTTCTGAGGCTATTTTAAATTTAATTGAAAATAAAGATTTAAGGGATAAACTTGCAGTTAATGGTTATAATCAAGTTAGAGAAAATTTTAATTGGAAAGAAATTTCTAAAAGTTATCTGAAGGTTTATAACAGCATTTAAACTTTCCCAAATATTATATACACCTTCGATAATTTATTTATATGGAATTTAGTTTTGAGTATATTATTAATTATATAGCTAATGAAAATATAGATTTTATAGCCATAGTTACTTCAAATTGGCATGCTGTAGGAGTAGATGCTTTTCTATATGATCTTTATAAAGAAAATAATAGAAAACTTAAAGGAGTAATTATTGTTAATTATCATTTTAAAAATGGATATTGTATCAATGAAAATGATTTTGTTTGTACTAAATTTTCCCAAGTTAAGTTTTTTTATTTAAAAAATCTAAAATTTAACTTAAAAGGAAGTTTACAAGGTTTTAGTAATTTATTATTATCTAAAAATAAAAGTAAAAAAGTTATACACATAATTTATGTAATAGAACCTTCATTTTCCAGCTTTATGTATTTTAAAGATAAATTTGTTTCTAAAAAATATATTCCCAAGTACATTTTAATAGATGAAGGATTTGGAACATATGCATCAAAAAAATCGTGGAAATCAGTTTTAACTCAAGAATGCAATTTTAGATATAGCTTTCAACCTATAATCAGAATATACTTTATAAAAACTTTTTTATCCATTTTAAGAAGGTTTTTTTTCAATATATTTCCATTAGAAAAAAGATTTATATTCAAAAAAAGATCTAATAAGTTAATTCCAAACCAAAAAACTATAGAATCCTATAAATCTGTTTTAAATATTAGAAATGAAAAATTGAATATTAAATATAATGAAAATGAAAATTTTATAATTTTAGCCACATCAGTACTTTCAGAATATAATATAATCCCCTTAGATATTGAAATAATGATAATAAATAAAATAACAAGTATTTTAAGAAGTAAAGGAATATTAACTATAATAAAACCACATCCCCGGGAGTTAAATGGAAAATATTCGTCGATAAATATGCATAAAGTCAAAATATTAGATAATAATTTCCCATTAGAATATTTGTTATCTAGATTAAACCCCATTTGCATTATTGGATATGCTAGCACAGCTTTAGTTAATGCAAAAGTATTTTATGGAATTGATTCTATAGATATATCGAATATTGTATATCAACAATCCAGAAATAAATCCTTAGAAATAGGAGCTGCAGATTTTAAGAAATTGACCAAAGATCTTGTTTTTTCAGTATCTGATCTTTCAGAAATCGAGGAATATTTGGAACATAATTTTAATCTTTAACTAAAATTTTTGTAATGCGAATTTTCTCCATTTTTTCTTTTTATCAAAAAACTACATCTATAAACAAACAATTAAGCTCAAAATACTCATAGAAAAATGGATGTCACAAAAAATCAGATTATATTATTTTATAAATCAAAAATGAAATACTCAACACATCGATAATTTAATTAGGAATTTTGAAATGAAAAAAATATTATATATAATGCATTTAGATTGGAGGTGGATCAGACAAAGACCTCACTTCATTGCTGAAGGACTATCTGATTCTTATGATTTAACTGTTATTCATTTTTGTAGCAAACAATATTTATTTAGGAAATCTGATTTTTCAACTACTAATAAAAAGAATTTTAAATTATTACCTGCATTTAGGCTTCCATTGTACCAAAATAAAATTATTTATAGCTTAAATAAAATATATATGAAAATATACTTTAAATTATTAATAGAAAAATATGATCCAGACTTTATTTGGATTACCTTCCCTCAATTATACGATTATATCCCATCTAATATCCATTGCAAAATTATTTATGATTGTATGGATGAAGCAATAGGTTTTGATTTTCAAGAAAATTTTAAATCTAAAGTATTAGAATTAGAGAAAAAACTAGTGAATGATGCATTTATAGTATTTACCTCATCTAATTATCTCTTTAAAAATTTAGATAAAAATTACAACTGTAAAAATAAACTAGTACTGGTTAGAAATGCTTTTGAAGGAAAAATAATTGATAATCAGGTTAATCTCTATAAAATAAAAGAAACATTCAAAATAGGTTATATAGGGACAATTTCAAAATGGATTGACTTCGAAAAGATAAAAATAACGTTAGATACAATCAAAAATATAGAATATCATTTCATTGGACCCTGCGAGCTGGAAAATATTGAATTGAAGCAACATAATAATATTAAATTCTATGGATCTGTTCCATATAATGAACTCTACGATTATGTAAAAGACTTTGATTGTCTTATTGTACCATTTAAAGTGGATAATAAAATAAAATCCGCAGATCCTGGGAAAATATATGGATATATTAACTACAATAAACCCATAATTTCAGTTTACTATAAAGAATTAGAATATTTCTCCCCATTTGTATGTTTTTATTCCAACACGACAGAACTTATTGATTTATTAAAAAAAATGATAAAAAACGGGTCTCCCAAGAAGTATTCTAATTCAGAACGTATTAAATTTTTAACAGTTAACTCGTGGGACGTAAGATTATACAAAATCATTAACTATTTAAATAAATTGTAAATCAATTTAACTAAATTTTGCAGTGTAATGTTATTGGTTATTGGGATCTATTTTAATACCATCTTTAACCCCTGATGAAAATCGATTAATATCCTTAATTTTTCTTTTAAATAAAAAATCAATATTTACGTGCCAAAATTTGAACATAAAAAAATAAAGTACGAATATTACATATTGAATAGTTGATGCATGCTTTTTCATGAACCAAAACCGATTTCTCGCCATATAATACGAAAGAAGCCCATTAACTTTGTTTGTAGATTTTGATCCCTTATGCCAGATTTTCGATGAGGGATAATAAATACATTGATATCCTATTTTTTTGGATGATAAACAATAATCTGATTCTTCCCAATAACAATGATAATTTGCATTAAACAATCCCAATTTATCAATAACTTCTTTTTTAACTAAAAAACAGCAACCTGAAATAAAATCTACTTCTCTTATTTCATCATATTGGCCTTTATCTATCTCATAATCACCAACTAGATAAGATTTACCCATCCAAAGATTAATTTTTGCCCCTGCAACTTGAATTTTATTTAAAAAATCATAATAATAAATTTTTGGTCCAATAATTCCTATATTTTTATCGCTCTTTGAGTATTGTACTAATTTATTTAAAAAATCTTTGTCAACAACAGTATCATTGTTTAAAAGGAGAATATAATCTGTATTTAAAGTTTTTAGCGCATATCGAATACCAATATTATTCCCTTCAGCAAATCCATCATTTTCATCATTTTTTATTAGTGTAATCCCATTATATGTTAAATTATTTCGATTTTCAATAACTTTTAATGATTCAGATTCATTTTTTGTATATTCAACAAGTTTTATAGGTTTATTACTGAAATCATAATCAAAAAAATTGGATTGTGGTTTTAATTTTCCTTCAGCATATTCTTTAATTTTGCATATAGATTCATCATTAGAATTATTGTCTACAATTATCACAGAATAATTTAGATAATTGATCTGAAAAATAGATTCTAAACATTCAACAGTGTCTTCCCAACCATTCCAGTTTAAAATAATTATTGAAACTCTTGGATAATTCATTATTTCACTCATTAAAATTTTTGTTGTTATTAGTTATATCCAAATAAAATACAATTTAATTACCTAAACCCTTGATTAAACCATCATAATAAGCCTGGAAAAGTTTCCAATTTCTATAATAAATACTCAAAACTACAGGAAACACAACAGCACCAATCACCTGATAAATAATAAAAAACGCATAGTCACTCTTTTTTGCCCATTTCTTCATAAACAACCATCTATTTCGAGTTATATAATATAAACCAATTGGTTTGCTTAACCCGCCTCCAGATTTAGACACTTTATGCCATATTTTTGCTCCAGGAGCATAAACACTTTTATAACCATTTTTAGATGCCCTCAATGCTAGATCAGTCTCTTCAAAATATAAAAAGAATTTTTTATCCATTAAACCAATCTTATCCATAACTTCTCGTTTGATGAGAAATGCAGACCCGCTTACATAATTAAATTCTTCTGTTTTATCGTACTGGCCATTATCAACTTCATTTGTGCCAATATGCAAACCTCTAGCTAATTTCCAGTCTATTTTCCCACCAATACACCATATTGTATTTGGTTGGTCATAATAATAAATTTTAGGGCCTATAATACCATTATTTTTATTAATTTCTCCAAAATTCACCATTTTTCCCAAAAAATCTTTATCAACGACAGTATCATTATTTAAAAGCAAAACATAGTCTGCATTTAAAGTTTTTAATGCGTATCTCATCCCAATGTTGTTTCCTTCTGCAAAGCCGTAATTTTTATCGTTTTTTATTAGGATCAAATGGTCGTTATTTTGGGTTAAACCTTTTTCACTGGCTTTAGATTCCGATTCTTCTTTGCTGTACTCTATTATTCCAATAGGTTTATTTTCTTTATTATACTCAAAAAATTTTGATTTAATATTTACTTTACCGTTGCAATAATCTTTAATTTTTAAAATAGACTCATTTGAAGAGTTATTGTCCACAAGTATTACATAGTAATTGGAATATCTAATTTGATATAGTGATTCCAGGCATTCTATAGTATCTTCCCAGCCGTTCCAGTCCAAAATGACAATTGCAACCTTTGGTTCATTCATAAAATCACATAAAACCTTAAAGATCAGGATTATTTCAATTTTTTTCTTAAGAGCTTATTTTCCTTCTGTACAATGTAAACTTCCCTTCTAAGAAGGCTTATTTGAGTGGCAACGAATCCAAAAACCAATATCTGTATCCCCGAAAGTATCATTAAAACCATAAATAACATTAACGGCCTTGTAGGGTCTAAAATGCCCATAATAAACTGATAAAATAGATATAATGCACTTACAGATCCTATAAATAATAAAATGAACCCAATAGCCCCAAACAAGACCATAGGTTTTTCATTGAATGTGAATAATAAATGTGAAATTGTTGTGGATTTAATTTTTACCTTAGATTCTCCAAATTTTCTGCCCCCTAATGTAACTGGGACTTCTTTTATACTAAAACCTATGGCATTCGCCTTTGACAGTATTTCAGGGTTAATTTCAGTTCCATTGGAATCTAATTCTATTGAATCTAAAACTTCCCTCCGGTATGCTCTAAAAACACCAGTTACTGTACTTACATTGTTTGCCATAGCATATCCGACAATTTTATTGGCCATTTTACTTATAAAAAGCCTTAATCTAGGAATATCTTCTGTTTTTCCACCGTCCATGTACTGGGATCCAATTACAATGTCAGTTTCGCCATCAAGCGCGTCAATTAATTTTGGAATATAACAAGTATCATAACTTAAATCAGCATCAATAGTGATAATTATATCGCCTTCAGCTTTTTTAAAGCCAGTTCGAAGCGCTTTACCCATTCCACAATTTGAAGAATGTTTCAGTACATGTACATTATGATTCTCCAATGCAACATTAGATGCTATTTCAAACGTTCCATCAAAACTTCCATCGTCCACTGCAATGATTTCATAGTTTTTATATGTCTTCAGGACTGCATCTACTTCCTGAATTGTTTTAATGACATTTTCTTCTTCATTGTACATTGGGATAATCACAGAAATTTTCATAATACTAGTAGTAATGGCTCATTTATATCTTTTTTCTAAAAAAAGAAATTAATAGTGCAAGCACTATTTTGAAAAGATTTTAAACACCCCATTATCCTACACGAATTTCTACAAGTTGTATTCATAAATTAATTTCATTATTTATGATATTAATATACTCAAACATTAATGGAAACTCTTAAAAAATTAAGACATATCTAAAATAAACTTCATCATTTAAAACTAGTATTTATAAACATTATACTCAAGTTGTACATCTAATCCAAGTTATAATTAGATACATGCTGACATTCAATTGTTTTCATATATCTGCCATCCCAAAAATAGTTATACTACAACACTATTTATTATCCATAATTTCAATGATGTAATTAAGGTGTGATTATTTGAAAGCTAAGGATATCCCAAATAAATTAATTCCTTTTACCCCTTTAATCATAATATTTGCAGTAATTCTTATTAAACCCTACTATCTCTTTCCAAATGCAGGAGATACAGATTTTCATCTGGCAAAAGCCCATGATATACTTCTAAACCCACTATTGGGTCTTTTCTGGGACAATTTAACTTATTACCCCTTAGGAAGACCAGTATGGCACCAACCTTTAATTGATACAGTTTATGCTTTAATGTGGGGATTAGGTGGTGTAAGATTTGCACATTCATTTATGTGTGTTCTACAGCTCATGTTAACAGTTGGAGTTGCAACATGGATAGCTAACAAGGAATATGGTATATTTGCAGGTTATTTTGCGGGAATTTTTGCATTACTAGGTCCACTACAATATACTTTAATAATTGCAATTCCTGCAACTTACATTCCCATTTTCGCCATGTTAACAATATATTACCTACCCAAAGATAAGAAAAAAGCATTTATAATGGCATTATTAGGACTATGGACACATATGATAGCTCTGGTAAGTTTTTTACCATTGTTTTTCGTGGATAACTATAAAGACAAAAGAAATCTAAAGATAATTGCACTGTTACTACCATCAATCATTTTCTGGGCAGGTTACTGGATATATTTCAGCAATCGGATGATTACACTTGGAACGTTTTATTCAGTGACCCACTTAAATACTATTTTTGGTACCACTGAAATTATTGGCAGCATCTACAGCTTTTTACTTGTTTACACACTTGGGAGTATTGGCCTCTATTTACTGCTTAAAATTAACAAGAAACAATTTGAATTAATTTTAACTTACGTAACAACAGTAATTGTCTTCAGCTTTTTTGGATTTCAAGGAGATTACTTAAGAGGATTTCAATTTGCAACATTACCTATGGCAATTTTATCAGGATTAACTGTACAAAAAGGATATGAATATGTGTCACATAATTATAAACCGATTTTTTCATCAATTCTAATTTTAATGTTTTTGTTACTTTCAATGGTAGGTGCAGTAATCTTTTTTGCTCAACTACCTAATCAACAGGGTAAAGGATGGGAAGCCCTTAATTACCCATTTGAAGGTGATTATGCACCACTAAAAGATTATATTGAACAAAATACCGGTGGAAATGATGTGATATGGACAGAGTCAAAACTTGCAGAGAAAATTGCATGGATGACCGGGAGAAAGATCTCTAACGGAAAATATGTTGGTGGAGAATATGGGACAATAGTGGGATTTGAAGGGCAGCATCAAAAAATTAATATTTATGAGTCGCAAGGAATTATTTTAGTTAAAAACATTAACAATGTAACAATAAAAGAATTTAGAATAAATAATGCTGCCTGAACAACAAATAGCAGTATAAACTGACTGATTATTATGTATTTAAAGAAGTAAACGCATTGGAATAATTATAATCTTTGAGATTGTATTTATAATTTAATTCAGTAAGATCAACGGCAGAGCTTCCCATGTAGTATATTTTATAACCTTTTTTTTGCCAGTGCTCTATTTCATTAAGAGGAGTCATGTATACATATCCAACATTTTTTTCATGGTTCCAGTGCATTCCATAATCGTTTTTACCAAATCCAATTATTTGAGAGTTGTTTTGTGATTTTTCATAGATATAAACCATAATTGGAAAATATTCACCAGAAATGATAATCGAATTATTTATATTACGCGTTACCTCATCGATATCACCTGTTATCACCGCCCTAATCTCAGCATCACTTATGACTGCACCATTACCAATAACTGGAAAGAGACTAGAAGATAATCCAAATGATATAAACGAATTTAACACTAAAAAAATGCATAATATGCCAAAAAGTTTTCTTTTACTTATTTTACTTAACAGCACCAGTCCAAATGGTATTGCTGGAATAATATATGCCATCTCATAAGGTGTCCCGATATATAAAAATACAACTAAAAAAATAGAAAATAATAAAAATATTGTTAATTCATCTTTCTTAATTATATTCTCAAACAATTTTTCTGAAGATAATATAATTACAATTAATCCAAATAATACCGCCAGAATACCAAAATAGTAGGTCAGATCATACCAAATGAATAATATTCCAGTCTGTGTTGGATAATATGATATAAAATTTAGACCATACTGCAGATATAATGGTAAAAAAAGGGTTAATGCAGTTAAACATGTTGCAACAAAAAAGTAAATGATTTTTTTAATTTCTTTATTTTTCACCAGAATTAGATAAATAAAAGGAAGTATGAAGACTACAGATGTTATTCTTGATCCAATAGCCAGACCCATCATTAAGCCTGCAAGAGCATATTGTTTTTTAATGATAAAAAACCATGTAAGAAGGATAAATGCGAGGGCCCACATGTAATCCATGGTTACAGTGCTGTTAATCCATAAAATAGGTAAAAATATATATGTGATTACCAGCAGCCCCTTATTTTTTACATTCAGCTCTTTTAGAATTTTTGCAAATACTACAACCGAAATTAAAGATATGACCATCGTTGCTGCATTTGTAGCTATCCACCCATAATGAATCAGGAGTGCATTAAAATATTCTGGAAATGGATATCCTGGAAATCTTGAAGGGTGATAGACGTGGAAATAACTTAAATCAAATGCAGAGCCTGCAATTCTCCAGGCATCAGGATCAACTCCAAATCCTAAATTTAAAAAAGGAATTCTTGATAAAAGAAAGGATGTAATCAATACCATAATATACGGAATTTTTGTCCATTCAAGATCTAATAAATCATTTAAACTTATTCTATGCATTTTATCATCTTATTATTTCTAAGTAATAATTTTAGGAGATATATCCCCATTTTTATAGGCGTATGTTTACTCCCACAATATAATAATTTTGCAATAAAGTTATATCGTTTAAATACGAAGTTAGTTTAGATAAGATGTTAATAAGTAATAATATTTCAAAAAGAGATATCTCAATAACAATTGCGATTATAATAATTATATTTTTAGTAGGATTTGTTCTTAGAGTAGAATCTACTCAAATTTCAGGGATTCCAACTGATGAAAAAGGTTTTTATCAAGACCAAAATGGGCTTCCATACATGTATGAATTAGATTCATACTACAATTACCGGCTAACAGAAAATTATCTTGATCACGGCTATATTGGAGACACAATTATAAATGGTACTCAGTGGGATTTACACTCTTATTATCCTCCAGGAGTCCCAATGGATTATCCTCCATTCATAGTTTACCTTACAACACTCATCTATAAAATAGTAAATCTATTTTCCAGTACTCCTCTCCTTGTAGTCTGCTTCTGGTTACCTGCATTTATAGGCCCATTAAGCGGTGTAGTTGCATACCTTTTCGTGCGCAGGTTTACAAATGTATATGGGGCCACAGTAGCCGGAATATTAATGACAACTGCCCCCTTCTATTTTATCAGGACTGTTCCTGGCTGGTTTGACACAGATATGTTTAACATCATTTTCCCTCTATTAATTGTATGGTTCTTCTTTGAAGCAGTACACAGTGAAAACAACAGAAAACGCATTCTTTTTACAGTTTTGTCTGCAATTTCAATGTTATTCTTTGCAATATCATGGGAAGGCTGGCAATATTATTTCTATTTGATAGTTCTTTTCTCCATATGTTATATCATATGGAACCGGTTAAATAGGAAAAATATAAAGAACCTTTTATACATTGTTGGAGGGTTCTCTATTAGTACTTTACTGATGGTTGTAGTCTTAAACGGTTATTTAGATGTTATTACACTTTTTACAAGACCAATTCAACTTTTAGAGATGATTGGAAGTAGTAATATTTGGACCCCATGGCCAGATATTTATATTTCAGTCTCAGAACTCGCCAAACCAACATTAGAACATATAATTTCAGGTGTTGGAATTGCATTTTTTGGAGGAATATTTGGATTTATATGGATTTTTAGGGTTTTAATAAATGAAAATCTCAAAAAAAGATTTTTAAATAGAATGAGCTGGATTTTCTTTTCATTCCTTCTTTTATGGGCCATAATTGGGTTTTTTGCCCTTACAGAAGGTTCCAGATTTATATTACTTATTATACCTCCTCTTGTCCTGAGCACTGGGATCATGGCAGGGTTATGCGTTTCCTATCTAAATATCCTTAAAAACAGCAAAAAATTCAATATCTTTAAAAATAGGAAAAAATTGCCACAAATTATATCTATTATTATAATACTTCTGTTTGCAATTCCCGCAGTTGCAAACGTTTCAGCTAGTTATTCTAGCTTTATTCCAGGTACAGATGATGATCTTTGGACTGCCTGCCAATGGATTAACAACAACACATCCAATGAAACTGTGATTATTTCTGATTGGAGTTATGGACACCTTTTTACAGCAATTGCAGATCGTTCAGTTAGCTTTGATGGAAGATTAGGATACATAGAAACTTTACCTGCAAGAAACTATGAAAGCTCATATTCTTTTGGTAATAAATCGCCCAGTGTTTCAAGAGAATATTGGATTTATAGGGCTTTTGAAACAGATAACGAGAGTCTATCCATTGGTATTTTCAAAATGATTGCAACTAATGGAGATATAGGTTACTTAACTCTAGATAATTACACTAAAAATACTACAAAAACAGTAGAAATTTTAAACAACATTCTCGGACTTAATAAAGAAGAAGCCCTAACAGTGCTTATAACTGAGTACAAGTTAAATAAACAAGAAGCCCAAACTGTTTTAAATTACACCCATCCAAATAATCCGCGGCCTTTTGTACTTGTAACAACTGATGGCATGGTAGCTAAAGGTTACTGGACATTTTACTTTGGATCATGGAACTTCAATAAAAGAGAGGGGGATAATATAACCTATTCTGTTGGAAAAATAAATATAACTGATAATACATTTAACAGCAGTAATGGAATCTTAATGAATTTAAAAGCAGGAACTGCAACATGGAATGGACAAGTCCCCTACTCTGTTATAATAATTAAAAATAACAACATTAAAAAATATTATTCCAATAAAAACAGTGATTTTGACATTATACTTAATATAGACACTAATAAGTCAATTGTAGTTGATAAACGCTTTGAAAATTCATTATTTACCCGATTGGTACTTGAAAAAAGTAACTCAACAAATTTCCAACCAATATATAAAGACAATAAAACAGTAGTGTGGAAAACTTCATTCAACTCTTAAATTGGTGCCTCAATGCTTAAAAAAGAACATTTTATTAAGTTAGCTATTATTTTATTCATATTTTTTATTGGATTCAGCTTGAGAGTAGATTCATCTCATCTCCACGGAATTCCTAGTGATGAAAAAGCGTTTTACGAGGATCAAAACAGGCTCCCATACATGTATGATATGGATTCATATTATAATTACAGGATGACTCAAGATTATCTTGATCATGGTTATCTTGGAGATGCAGTTATAAATGGTACAGACTGGGATCTGCACTCATATTATCCTCCAGGAGTTCCAATAGATTATCCCCCACTTATTGCATACATTACCTCTTTTATTTACAAATTACTAAGCATATTTACTCCAGTATCTCTTTTGTCAGTTTCTTTCTGGATACCTGCTTTTATAGCTCCACTTTGTGGTATTCCTGCTTATTTCATTGTAAGTAGACTCACTAACGATTATGGGGGGATAGCTGCAGGTGTTTTAGCTGTTACTTCCCTCCTTTATTTTGTAAGGAGTGTTCCGGGTTGGTTCGATACAGATATGTTCAATGTTTTATTTCCACTTCTAATTATCTTATTTTTCTTTGAAGCATTTAAAAGCAATAATATTAAAACTCGTACTATTTTTGCATGCTTATCTTCAATTTCAATGTTTATTTTTGCCCTAGCATGGGACGGGTGGCAATATTTATTTTATATAATCTCAATTTTTTGCATTTTTTATGTATTGTGGAGAATAATAAAAAAGAAGGATATTAAAAAAATAGTTTATATATCTGGAATATTTATTTTAGGCAGTATATCGCTGATTTTTGTTTTTACAGGTATTTTAAATATTGTCAGCTTGATCTCTGGGATTTTTGAACTTATAAAAATAGCCGGAAATCAGGGTGTATGGGCTCCCTGGCCAAATGCATATATATTCATCACTGAACTGCAGCCGCCATCGTTAAAAGATGCAATAAATGGAATAGGCTTTGTTCTGTCTGGACTAACTATTCTCGGCATCTTTATAATATTTAAAGTTTTAAAAGATGAAAAGCTAAAAAAACGTTTTTTTAAATGAAATGAACTGGTTTTTTTATTCGTTTCTAATAATCTGGACAGTAATAGGTATTTGTTCTCTAAAAGAAGGTATTAGATTTATATTACTGCTTGTACCTCCACTTGTGATACTTGCAGGAATAACTATGGGAATTATTAAAGAATATTTCAATTATTTAGATAAAAAACAGCTGAATAAATTACTTTCTCTGTCTGTTCTCATAGTGATCGTATCATTAAGTGTCTTACCTGCTTATAATACATCTGCTGGTTTAGTTCCACGTATGAATGATGATCTTTGGGATACTGCAGTTTGGATTAACAATAACACATCTAATGATACGGTTGTTATATCCAGTTGGGTATACGGCCATTTCTTCTCTGCAGTAGCAGATCGTCCAGTTGTTTTTGACGGGAGATTAGGCTATATTGAAACTTTACCTGTAAGAAACTATGAAAATACACGTATTTTAAGTAATAAATCTCCCAGCGTTGCCAGAGAATATTGGATTGACAGGGCTTTTTCAACAAGTAATGAAAATTTATCCCTTGGAATTTTTAGAATGCTTGCTACAAGCGGAGATCTATCATGGTTAACCTTAGAAAGGTATACCCGAAATATGAGTAAAAGTGTTGAAATCTTAAATGAAATATTACCTGTTGATAGAAAAACTGCAGAAATCATACTTATAGATAATTACAGCTTAAGTCAAAGCCATGCAGATAATGTCTTAAAATATACACATCCAAATAACTCAAAACCATTTGTAGTGATAACTTACTCTAAAATGATCGATGGAGGATATTGGATATTTAATTTCGGAGAATGGAATTTTGAAATGGATAAATCCCCAAATTACTTTTATTCCTTCGGTAAAATTAAGGAATACCCTGATATCTTAAAAACTGATGATGGAATAGTTATGAACTTAAAGACACGATGGGTTAAATGGAATAATAACACTCCTTATTGTGTAATAATTATCGAAAATGGTAAAATAAAAAAAAGCTACCTCAATAAAACTAACAATTTTTGTGTTGTATTAAATATAGATGATAAAAAATCAGTTATTTTAGATAAACACTTTGAAAATTCCACATTTACCAAATTAATACTCGAAAAAAGTAATAACTATAATCTTAAATCTATTTATAAAATGAATGATGTAAATGTGTGGAAATTTCAAAAATCAAAATAACTCTTATTTTAATTTAATCGAATTAATTGTTTTATAGTTCCCTTTAATTATCCATGTGCATCGTATATTTGAATGCTGATGAAGTAGGCTTATATATTGAAAACATAGCTTAACAAGGATGCCACCAAAGAGTAAAATATATTCAACGATCTTTCCTCATCCCTATCTAAAAATTCACATTATAATTCCGCATAATATCAATATAATTAACATACAATTTAAATACAAAAATAGTTTCAAAAGGTTACTTCTTAATTGAAGTATTTTAATAAGTTTAAAATATTAGGAACACACCTTAAAAAAAGAAGTTACTATTTGAAATTAATTAAAAAATCAAACTATCAACTAATAATTAATAAAAAGTTAAAAAAAAATAAAGGCTACATCTTATTAATTGTCGAATCCTTTGCAGCGTCAACAACAGTTGATACATTTCCTGCAACAGACTGAGATATATCAAATATCCATTTTCCTGCTACAATAACCAGTATCACTAATGCTCCCATTATGAGAATCATTTCTGCGCTGATTTGAGCCTTATTATCCATAAAATGTAGCCCCTATTTCCATTTAAGATGGTATACTGCTTCTTACAGTGTTTACATCTTGTGCAGCGTTCAAGTTTGAGTTACTGCTGAAATATGCTCTGTAAATCAATAATGCAGCTATAGCTATAACGATGACACCACCGAAGAGTAAAATATATTCAGCTGCTCCCTGACCACCTTCATCTTTTAAAAACTCCATAATACAGCACCTCCATTTTAATTATGCATTTTTTTCTATACTTTTAATCATATATAAACTATTTGCATAATATTATTAAATCCACATATCATAATAGATTATTTAATACTATCATATATCATCTCCATTCATTTAAGTTTCTAATCTGTTCTATAACTTATTCTTAGTTCATGTATCATCATCACCACAGCATTAGTTTTTATATACTATTATGTGCATATTTTCACATATCAAATAAAAAGTGTTATCACATGTCAAAAAATCACAAACTAAAAGAGTTAACATTGAAAATGATTGGAGAAAACGAGCTCTCCAGGAAAAAACTTTTAGAAGAAATCCGAAAACAGTCTAATATTTCCGATAAGACATTAAATGAAATTTTAATGTCATTTTTAAAGGAAGGGAAAATATACATAACAGGCTATGACTTTGATGTCTATGATGGCATTAAAAGGATACAATCCATAAAAGCAGATGGCATTATCTTCAGCGTGATAAAGACAGATCCCCTTGATATAAATATATTAATAAATCAATTAGAAAGTGATGACCCTACGGAAGTAAAAAACGCGTCCCATAAACTTAAAATTATTTTTAGAGGAAAAATAGATGAAATGGAAAATAGTACATCCAAAGACTTGAATACAAATAATAAAGCTCTTCTATTTAACAGAATAATCTATTATTTAAATACTCAACCTCAAGATCAAAAAACTGTCCTAAAAAACAAACTGGCATGGAGCTTAAGCAGCGAAAAAGGATCAACAGACCTATTAAAAAACCTCATTAATTACATTGAGTCCCAAAGTGAATGATCAAAAAAATATTATGTCTAATAAACTAAAGTTCATTTGTATAATTATTTCATACTGCCCCTTACGCTCGGAATATCAGTTGCAGAGTTAAGTGGATTAGTACTATGTATATAATCTCTGTAGATTAAAAGTGCAGCTATAGCTATCGCAATAACACCACCGAAGAGTAAAATATATTCAGCTGCTCCCTGACCACCTTCATCTTTTAAAAACTCCATCATGCAATACCTCCATTTATGCCCTATTTTATGAATTGCTTACATATTATATAAAAACTTTGCATACGGTATGAATATTTAAGATTTTATTAGTAATTTAAATATATTCAAGCCATAATAAGTTAAAAGAATATTATATATTTGCTAAATATAAAAATTAATTAAATTATTTTAATGAAAACTACTTCGAGGATTAATTAATTATGAAAGTGCTTTTTATGACCTGTGGAATAGGTATGGGGCATGTTTCAAGAGATATTGCCCTTGCAAAAAGACTTGAAGAGAAAAATGTAGATGTTAATTTTGCAAGTTACGGTCCAGGCTATGAAATGTTATCAAAGCAGGGAAAGTATAAAATATTCAAATTACCCGACATACAGCTTTATGGAGGTAATGGTGAGCTTGATATCAAATACACTGCCAAAAAATCAATTAATATACCATTTATTTTCATTAAAAACATATACCATGAATTTAAAATCATAAAAGAACTTAAACCAGATATTGTGATTGGTGATTCACATTATTCAGCTCCCATTACATGCAGAATTCTCAAAATACCATGTATTTTGATAACAAATGAGTTAACACTTAATTTTGCAGAGCTTTATCCCGATAGAAAAATTATTGAATATGCTGAAAATGGACTTAAAAGATTCATCGAGAGTGTATCAAATCAGTGCGATGCTATTATTATTCCAGATATAGAAAATTCTATTGAGATACCCCCTAAATTAAGAGGTATTACTACATTTACTGGCCCTTTCCTTAAAAGAAATCCCTCCCAAATTGAAGATAAAAATGAACTTAGAAAGAAATTAAGATTCCATGAAAATGATAAAATAGTTCTTGTTACTGTTGGAGGAAGTAAATTTGGAAAAAAATTACTCAATCTAATAATTGATTCTGCAAAATGGATAGATTGTAATAAGATAATTATAGTAACAGGACCCCAAATATCATTTGATTTTATACAAGACTCAGATAAAATAGTAAAAAAAGAATTTTTAGAAGACATTATGGAATGGATGAAACTTTCTGATGTTGTAATAAGTCTTGCAGGCCATAACACTACAATGGAATTAGCTTCACTGGGTATTCCAAACATACTTGTACCTATTGATAATCATTCAGAACAGATTAAAAATGCTTTAAATATGAAAAAATATGGAATATCTGCAGTAAAAAACATAAATGAATTAAATCCCCAAGAATTTGCAGATGATATAAACAATATTTTACACGATGATGATGATTTAAAGCAGAAAGCTGAAATTGTCAAAAAAGAATTTTCTAAATACGACGGAAAAGAAAATGCGGCAAAAATTATTTTGAAATATGCAAAGCAAAATGATGCTTAATTAAACTTACAATTCTGGAAGTACTGTGTAAGGATTTCATTGATTAAATTCAATATTTCACCATTTCATTTAAGATAGTAAAAATTTTTGCACCCGACTATATTTAGATTAATTAGTTTTCTAACTAAAATTCTAAATTAATCAATTATAATACTGATCTAATCACGTATCTAAACATTTAATCAATTAAAAACAAAAAGTTTAAGGTTTTTTGGTTAATTTTAATGAATTTAATTAAATTCAATTATGGATTTAATAGAATAGAGTAAATAAAAAGATTTTTATTGTAGTAATATTAATTAAAGCTTAGAGTGGGTATAAAGGGGCTCTTCATTATTGTAATAATAATGGATAAAAAAGATATGAGTTGGAGGCATCAAATGATCAATTTAATTATTACAGCTTTTGGGATCGTGTTAGTTATTGGGGGCATTTATGCTATGTACAATTGGGGATTTGCAACTCCTCCCAATATTTTAGCATTTTTTGTAGGACTTTTACTTGCAGTTGTAGGAATGGTGTTAGTAGTCCTATTTGCGGGCAAAGTAGAAGCAGGGAACTTAACTGGACTTAAAATGCCTAAAAAAGAAGAATCTTCCAAAAACATAGGGAACATCATGCCCAAAATGGATAAAAAAACAGATTTATCAATGGAAAAACCCACAATAGCCAAAAAACCACGGGAAACAGAAAATATTAGAAATAGAATAATTTCTGAAGCAGGAAATAGCACTGTAGAGAATAAAAAGCAGATGATTCCACGTAAAATCAATCCTAAACGAGTGCCTAAGAATCTAAGGGAACCTATCACAACTAAAGAAGCATTAAATGAGCCAAAAACATCTGGAGCTCAAAGCATCACCAAAACAGCAGCACCAATTGAAAAAAGTCCGACAGTGCCCAGTAAAGCACCTACAAAGTCTCCAAAAGCGGTAGAAAAGAAACCTAAACGAATTAAAAAGGTGAAACCTGTGAGGCCTACCTCAGATAACGAAGACGAGTTTGTAAAAAACAGATTGAACAGGTTAAAGGAAAGTTACATCCAAAATACCAAGGACATAGAAAATCTCATCGAGGAACGTCTGGATTCTTTCAAAGGCACATTAGACCAGATTAAATCAGAATCCAAAGATCCAAGCATAATATGGTCTTTTGATGCTGGTGAAGTACAGGAAACAATGAAAGATACCATTTTAAAAGCAAATAACCGCATATTAATGATGTATCCCTGGATCCGTAATGTAGATGTAAGCGTTCTTAAAAGGTTTATGGAAACAGAAAGTAAAATGATTATACAGGAAGCAAGCATGGATGATGATGCATCAGTTGAGCTCATCAAGCTTTTAATGGAAAATAATGTAGAAATAAGGACTATGCCTCATGTTCACACAGTAGCAATCGTGTCCGATGAAGAAAATGGTTTAATAATCTCTACTGATCCTATATACGAAAGTTTCGAGGTAGGAGTAATTTATAAAGACCAGAAATCCATTGAAGAAATTGAAAGAATGTTTGAAGAAGCATGGGGCCTCTCACAGAGTATAGAATTAGGGATAACTCAATAAAACTTAAGGAGATGCATTAATGGAAATAAAATGGTTTGGACATTCTGCATTTGAAATAATATCAGAGGAAAATTTAAAGATATTAATAGACCCATTTATAAGCAATAACCCAACTTGTCCAGTTCCAGTTGAAGAAATAGAAGCAGATATAATATGTGTTACCCATGGGCACGGTGACCATTTTGGAGATACCATGGAAATAGCAAACAGAACTGGCGCAGTAGTAATCGGAAATCACGAGCATTCATTATATCTTGCAAAACAGGGCTTTGAAGCTATAGGGATGAACATAGGAGGATCGGTTGAAATACACGGCATTAAGATAACTATGGTTGATGCAACTCATTCAGCGGATATGGACTTTATAGAAGAAATGGGTGTTGGGGGAAGCGCCTGCGGTTACATCATACAGCTTGAGAACGGTAAAAGAATATACCATTCTGGCGATACAGGCGTTTTTGGAGATATGAAAGACGTGATAAAAGGTATTTATAACCCCCAAATTGCATTAATTCCAATTGGTGATAGATTCACCATGGGACTTCTGGAAGCTTCAATAGCTACGCAATGGATTGATCCCTATGTTGTAATTCCAATGCATTACAATACATTTCCTGTAATTGAACAGGACCCTGAAGAGTTTGCAGACATGGTTGAATCAACAAACAAAAAAACGAAGGTTGTTATCCTTGAACCTGGCCAAATATATAAAGAGTGATAAGATGCCAAATATTTTCAGAAGATTCCTAAATAAACTGCTTGGAAAAGATAAGAAACTAAAAATAGGATTATATGGTCATCCTAATTCAGGAAAGACTACCTTAGCAAATACAATGACCAACGATTGGATAGGAAAACCATTAGGACTATCATCAGAGATTCCACACGAAACAAGAAAAGTTTACAGGCAAGAACATGTAAGTATAAAACATAACGGGGTTGAACTTGATTTTGATATAATAGACACGCCAGGAATAGCAACAAAAATAGACTACAAGAATTTTCTGCAATTTGGTCTATCTGAGGCAGAAGCAAAGGAAAGGGCAAAAGAAGCAACTAAAGGCATAATAGAAGCTATCAAATGGTTAGATGATGTTACTGGCGTTATTTTAGTTGTAGACGCCACCAAAGATCCGCTTACACAGGCAAACATTACCATAATTGGAAATCTAGAGGCAAGGAAAATCCCATTTGTAATCGTTGCAAATAAAATAGATCTCCCTGAAGCCACCCCGGAGCGTATAACATCAGTATTCCCTCAACATACAGTAGTGCCTATCTCTGCGCTTCACGGCGAAAATACCGAAAACCTTTATGAAGCAATGATTAAAAGGTTCCATTAATTTAAAAATGATAATTTCGAATTAGAGGTATCAAAAATGAATGGTTTAAAAATGGATTTTTTATCTTCAGATGCGCTCTCAACTCACACCAGCATGGAAAAGATATCAATGATTGTTGAAAGGGTTAAAGGAGGAAATCTAGTAGTCATAGAAGGTGGATTAAGACCTGAAGAAGAAGCAGAACTTATAGAAACCACCATGAGAGAAATCGACATCGAAAATTTTATGGGAATTGATATATACACCCTTGAAAAAGATAAGAAAGCTCTTTTTGGAATTTCAAAGAAGAAAGCAGTTGGACTTACTATAATTGGTCCTGCAAATATTATGAAAGACGTTAATAAACAATCAAACTTCCTCTCTATGATAGCAAATCTTGGTGATTCTGGTGCATCTATGCATTAAGTGCGGAGCTCTATTTAAAGGAAACCCCGAGGATATTCTTAAAGGATGCCCTGAATGCGGCAGCCATTTTTTTGAATATTATAAGGATGAAACAGAAACTGTAGAAAAAGAAAGACCTCAAGGAGAATCCATTGAAACCGTAATGGTCCATGACCATGGGATTTATGAATTAGATCTCCCCACGCTCTTAGAAGACGATTCTATAATTGTTTCAGACGAAGAAGGAATATATGTAGTTGATATTAACTTTTTATTTAAAAAAAAGATGAATGATAAGGATAATTTTTAAAAGATATTATATATTCATATCCTTTTTTTTAAACTTTTTTAATATTTCAAGCTTTAGAAGAAGTTCATAATTTTAAATGAAAAATTAATTAATAGTAAATTTTTACTTAAAAATAACCTTAGAAAAGATTATTTCCTCATCTTTTGGAAGCTGTAAATTATTTTTAGTTTTATAAAAAAAATATAAGTTTTACCTTCTTCTAAGATCCCTCTCATCAACAATATCTGCTTTTCCAGAAGGTAAAACCCTTACGAGATCATCCATAGTAACAATATGCTCCTGATTAAGTTTGTGCCTTATTTCCCTTGATAATGCTTCTTTTTTAGTATAACCTGGTTTTATAATTACATAATTATCGGTATATTTCTTTACAGCATCTAAAGGGCCTGCCATCAGCCTTTCACCTTCATAATCAACGACTCCAACTGCTATTAAAAGTGTTGCTGCCCTCACGTAATTTCTAGTCCCCCTAATTATAAATGCGCCCTTTTTAACAAATTCACCAGATTGAGGGGTCTTTGAAACCTGGTCTGGATGGACCCAGTACACATCCTGCGACCCAAATCCTTTTGTCCATGCACTTGAAAATGATGCTGCAAATGAAGCTGCTTCATCTATGGTTGTCTCAGGTATCTCTTTGCCCTGGCTTTTTATTACAACTGACGGCGCCCCATGGATATCTGAGTGGAAATAGATGTCGTTGTTTTCCATATATTTTTTTACCACTATTTCGTTGGAGTTTGCGTCTCTTCCCCCAATTACTAAAAACCCATCTGAAGAAAGGAACCACCGCAGCTTTTCAAACCATTTAAGCTCTTTTTTAACCCTTTTTTGAGGTAAAGTAACCCTTTCCATTTCTATTTCTTTCTTGTTCTTTGCCTTTTCAATCTCTTTTATCGTCTTTTCAATTGCAATATTAACCCCTGTTATTTTCCGCTTGGCCTTTTTAGCCTTTTCATAATAAACCTCAGCATTTTCAGGGATTTCCACTTTGGCATCTATATTTATAACTTCATCCTCAATTTTTAGGGTAAGGTTTCCAAGTTTATCCAGAGATTCAATTATATCTGCACCTGCTAAACCCTGTTTTCGGGCGGTTTTAAGTTTTGAAGCTATTTCATTCCAGGAATACTTTTCCCTAGCATCTTTTATAATATTAAGGATGCTTTGAATTTTCCCATAATTAGCATACAATAAATCCCCTCTCTTTTTGGAAACTTTAATTGTTTTATGGAATTTATCTAAAGTTTCTTCCTGTATCTTCAGCCGTTTCTCAAACTTCTTGACTTCAGCTCCCCATACATCTTCATATTCGTTCTTAATGGTTTCCCTTACTTCACTGCTGAAGAATTCGTCTGCTGCCTCATTATATGTTTCAAATGTTTCTTTTTTGTAATTCTCATAAATTTTAAGGTCAAGAGGCAGTACATCTTCCTTTCCATCAGACACTATTTGTGGGTGGAAGTTAGATGTTCGGAGTGGTTCAAAAAGTTCATATATCGTGTTATAAATTGAATCCAAGTCACTGCTTGAAATTTCTGCAGCAGATAAATCCTTTTGAACATTAGATCTGAGCAGTATTTCTTCAGAGTAGATACCACCCAATCCACTTCTTGCAAGAGTTCTTATAACATCAGAGTCAGAATTTCTAAATACATCTTCCAGTTCTTCCTTCTTAACTTCTAAAGGATTTATACCTCGTTTTGGAGGGTATTTGTACTCTTCTTTAGATGATATTTTCCTATCGCTCCACAATTTACGTTTAAGAGGTAAAATAATCTTTCCTTCTTCATCAAGGAGTATTATGTTACCTTTAGCAAACAGCTCAATTACCAAAGTAAATTTCTGCTCTTTAGCTACATGCAGTTCTACAATTCTATCAAAATTATACTGCCTTATATCTTCCACTGTGGCTCCTTTGATATATTTTCGAAGGAGCATTGGAAAATTCGGAGGTATTTTAGGGTTAGGTAATGGATACTGGGTCATGTGAATTCTTCTTCCTGCCTGGAAGACTATATCAACCCTTCCCTTACCCGCTACATGAAATCTTATTAAAACAGTGTCCTTTGTAGGTTGATATGCTTTATCAACTCTTGCACCTTTTAATAAGTCCCTTAATTCATGACAAACAGCGTAAACATCTACATTAGACATATTTTTCATTTATAACACCTAAAAATTTTTCAATTTTATGTTTCAAGAAATTTTTAATTTTTTCAACCTTACTAAACTTTGATTAGATATAAAAATAATGAATATAATTAAATCATCGATATATTATTTAAATATAACCTACATAATACAATACACTTATGATCTGAGTGTATTGCAAGATAATCCTGTTTATTTATGTAAACAAATAAATTAAAATGTTTATTACATAAATAAATTAAATTAAATACACAAAAACCTATTTCTGCAATACTAACTGTACATTACTAAAACATGAAAATTCAATTAACAATGTTTATACAAATACCGCATTTATACAATATACAGTTTGAAAATTTGTAACAAATAAAACATTTATTAGTAACCCCACCAAACTATATAAAGAATTTTCTAATTAAATACTTTATGTATATTTGTTAGAGCATGGATTAAAATTAACCGCTTAATAAATTAATGAATTTACGAGGATAAATAATCTAAATAATAAAATATTATGTTGATTAGAAAAGAATATTAGAGGAGGAAAAATATGGACACCGATGGAAAAGTAGCTTCCATTCACACAGTTGGAGGAATAATAGCAGGTTACATCTCATATATATTAAGTAGCGGAGTAATATTTAAAAATGAAGCAATAGCAGTTATAGCAGCTTTAATCATCCTTTATGCATTAGGTCAGCTCTCAGAAAGACTATTTGGGAAAGAAGAGGTTAATGGACTTAAAGGATGGTTGTGGAGCGGTATAGTTCCTTTCTTCTTTATATGGATCATGGTATGGGTTATATTCGCAAACCTCCAGTAAATAATAAAAAAATTTCTTTTTTATTTAATTCTTTATTTATTTTTGCACTAAATACTAAAGGTTCCATAGAATATCCATATAAATACAAATAGTAGTGCCAGTAAAAATACCAGCGGCGCGAATATTCTGCTTACAGCTACAATGGAACTGATAGTGGTTACAAGTTCAGTAGCATTTAGGGGGCCAAATGTTTTAATATCTTTAATATTAGCCACTTTACAACCGACTGAAACATCTTCCAGGTCATTTAAAGCTTCTTTAGTACATTTTAAAATACCATTTATTATCTCATCCTGCATTTTTGTACCTAACGGATTATGGCCTCCAGACATGGTATTTACAAAATGAGTATCTGTAGTCATCACTTCTGCATGATCTAACCCTAATGATTTAACTTTTTCCAGTATAACGCCTCTAAATCCAATGACCATATTATTTGCATCTAAAAGTATGTATGCTGTTTTTTGAGATCCCACTTCAATAACCATTACTTTTACTCCGCTCTGGCCAACACCGTCTTCTTTAGATATGTTGTCTAATGGATCACTGCTGCAGCCGACTTTAATTCCATTTTCCTGTTCTGGAGATTTAAGTTTTTCAACTGCCCCCATAAGCTCGAAAACTTCCTTGTTACCAGGTAAAACCCTTCCGCCTTCACCTTTAAAGCTGTTGTGGCAGTCAACCAGTACAACATTTTGGGCGTCACATGATGCCTTTGCAAGATTCATAAGAGCAAGACCAACTCCAAAATCTATATCATCAAATCCATCAGGTGCAAATGTAGCAAGCATCAATAAACCTTTATCAAAATACTGCGCACCAATTACCGCGCCTTCATTTTCAACCCTAAAGAACTTACTGGCACTTTCAGAGTAATCCATATCTTCCAAAGCTTCTTTAACGACTTTTTCTATTTTATTTATCTCTTTGGAAGCCACTGGATTAAAATCATGTGTGGAAGGCCCATGTGAAACCATTGTAAAGGTATCAAATTTACTTGAAAGTATGGTGGGCATGTTTCCACCCCCAATATTTCCAAGCGGGCCAGGATGAACACATGGAGACAAAAAAATTGATTTAATCCCATTTTTACCTTTAAAACTTAAAATTCCAGTTAAGGTATCAATAGGCTCACCTATATCTTCAAAAAGTGTTTCCATAGCTGGAGAACCTTCCGTAATATGAGCTAAAGCAAGACTTAAAAGTTCTAAACCCCCTACCCCCAAATTCTTTCTCATAGGAGATTCTATAACAGTTACAAAGGAATAAATTGCAATTACCAGTATTACAGAGGCTATTACTATCTTTACAACGATAGCTATTATACTAAAATCACCCATATTGGTAGTTACACTTGTTAAGAAAGATATAACCACCAGCATACTCAGTATAAGCGCCGGCTGAACTACCGATATAACAACGGATTTTAGAAGACTTATATTAGAGGTGCCCCATATTACGAGGGTTCTAAAAGCAAATGCGATAACACAACCAAATATTAAAGCATTTAAGACGTAATTATTCACAGTGAATACCGATACAACACTCCCAATTAAATATATAACTCCAACTATCATCATGGAAGCAAGGGCAAGAAACATGGACTGCTTCATTTTCATATGCCTGCCTTTAAAAGAATTTACCATAGGCTGAGTTAAACCTCCGCCCATTATAGACATCAACCCAAAAATTAAAAAGCCCGTTGAACCACCATAAACAATACTATAAAGTATGGAGTCGTTTGCTGATGGTGCCAATAAAAATGCTATGCACCCTATAATAAAACTTAAAAACACCATACTAAAGAGAGAAATTCTGGTTGGTGGAAGTGTCATAATATATTTTGTAAGACTTACAAGTTTATTTTCACTGGACATAATCAACCTCAAAAATCTAATTTATTCAAGATAGTAAATAGCTATTATACCTATTTACATAGATAACATTATCGTTTCAAAAAGTAAATTAAGTTGAAAAAAAATACTATTTTGGAAATTATAACAAAAAATAGAACTATACTAATAGTAAGTGTATAAAAATACAGAATATTAATTCTAAATAGAAAAAATGAATATTAAAAGACTATATAGGTGAATGTATGAATGTAAAACTTAAAACACCTCTTTCAAAAGAAGATACAAAACAATTGAAAGTAGGAGATATTGTATATATATCTGGTACTATTTACACTGCAAGGGATAGAGCCCATCAAAGAATATTAAAAGAAGGCTCACCTGTAAACCTGGAAGGGGCAGTTATTTTCCATGCAGGCCCTATAATAAAAACCATAGAAACAGGCGAAAGTGTAGGTTATAAAATTGTCGCTGTAGGCCCTACAACAAGCACAAGGATGAACCCATACCAGCCAGATGTTTTAAAATTAGGAATAAGCGCCATAATAGGAAAAGGCGGTATGGACAGTGAAACTGCAGATGCGCTTATGGAAAATGATTCTGTATACCTGGCAGCAGTGGGAGGATGTGCGGCATTATATGTTAAATCAATTAACAAGGTAAAAGGAGTTAACTGGATTGACCTGGGAATCCCTGAAGCTATATGGGAGCTTGAAGTTAAAGATTTCGGCCCGTTAATTGTTGCAATGGATTCAGAGGGAAATAACCTTTATGAAGAAGTAAGGAAGAAAGTAGATACTTTCTAATCATTTACTAAATTACAGCTATTTAAAACATATTTAATTACTTATTAATTTTTAAAACGATCTTTATGGAAAATTTAAAAGATAAATACACTCTTGAAGGTTTTATAGACACCCACATCCATACTTCCCCCGATATTAAACCAAGGATATTAAATGATATTGAAGCTGCATATGGGGCAAAGCAGGAGAAAATGGGGGCAATTGTAATAAAATCCCATGTCGAATCAACTGCAGGGAGAGCCCAGATTGCAGAAAAAATATCCGGATTTAAAGTAATTGGAGGAGTATGTTTAAATCTAAGTGTTGGCGGGCTAAATCCCGATGCTGTTAAAGTTACCGCTGAACTTGGTGGTAAAATAGTATGGTTTCCAACTATCTCTGCTTCAGATATCTCGATAACTTATGAAAACATAGAAAACATTCTGAATATTATTGCAGAAAAAGAACTGGTTTTAGCCACAGGTCATCTAAAGCCAGAAGACATATTTTTACTCCTCGACTATGCAAAAAGTCTGAAAATTAAAAAAATAATCATCAATCATCCATTAACTGGAGTGGTAGGTGCAACTGTAGATGAACAAAAAGAAATGTCTAAATATGCTTATCTTGAACACTGTTTCGTTGCATGCATGAAAAAACATGATAATTTAGATCCAAATGTAATTGCAGATGCAATTAAAGAAATAGGACATGAAAGGTGTATAATGGCTACGGACTTCGGGCAAGCCCATAATCCTGTGCCTGTTGAAGGAATGAAAATGTTTATAAATTCTATGATTAAATGCGGAATCAACGAGAATCAAATAAAAAAAATGTGCGTCCAAAACCCTTATAAACTGTTTATAAACTAAATATAATGCTATTTTTTTAAAATTCAATTTCATGATAGTACTAAAATTAAATTAGCGAAGATAATCCATTTAATGCTTTTAAAGATTAATTATGATCTATCTAATTTTATTTCACTTAAATTAACTCAATTTAAGATGTAATGTCAGATTCCTAATTTTTGTATTACTATTTCAATAGATTACATAGGACAATTAGCTCTAAGAGACCCCAAATAATATGCAACCTGAAAAATACAATAATTTATATTATTAATCATTAGAAAATATATTTATATTGTATATCTATAAATTATCTGTTAAATTAAGGAGGTTGAAGGAAATTCAGAATGAATTTTTGGAACATTCGGAAATCCCAGATTTCCGATGCCCCGAACACACAGTGTTCGAGGGCCCCAAATATGAAATATTTGGAGGTTGAAGGAAATTCAGAACGAATTTCCGGAACCCCAAATATGAAATATTTGGAGGTTGAAGGAAATTCTCAAAAACCAACGGTCTTTGGAAGTTAGAAAATACTACGTATTTTCTAAAATTCTATGAATTTCCTAAACCTTTCGAAAATCATTTATGATTTTCGAAGGCCTGTGGAAACGTAGCATTCGAAAATTTTCGATGTTTGAGGAACTACATTCCCCAACCGCAAAAAACTTTGTTTTTTGCATGTTGAAGGAAATCTATAATTTCCGAAACAGCGAAATCCTATTGATTTTGCATGCGTCAAATTGTAGATTTGACAGTTTCCTCGGGCCCGAATGCTTGCATTCACGGGTCCGAACACCATGTGTTCGATGGCCCCAAAAATCAAAGATTTTTGGAGGAATAAAAACGAATATAAATTTAAAGGTTTTAGGATTTCCACTGGCTATAATTCTTTTTATAGTCATGATGCTTATTCCTACACCAGGTTTAAGTTATGCAGGGCATGCAGCGCTTGCACTCTTGATTTTTGCTATAATTATGTGGGTCACTGAAGCCTTACATTTAGCCGTGACATCATTACTACTGCTTTTTGTTCAGCCACTAATTGGTGTTGCTGATTTTAACAGTGCAGTTATTGGTTTTGCAAACGGCATTATCTTCCTGATGATTGGAGGATTCATTATAGCAGAAGCTATACGTAAAAGTGGACTTGCACAGCGTTTTACATTTACACTGCTTAACAAATTAGGTACTACTCCTGATAGAAGTCTTTTTGTGGTCGTTTTCTCAACTGGAATTCTTTCAGCGTTTATTGAAAATGTAGTGGCATATGCAATGCTGCTTCCGATTATAAAAGAGATCATACCACTTATGGGTGTAAATGACCCTGAAAAAGGTGGCAGTAATTTTGCCAAAGCCATGGTTATCGGAGGATCCTTCGGTTCACTGGCAGGTGGATTCGGTACAGAAATAGGAACCGCACCCAACCTGATGGCCGCAGCTTACACGCACATCCCCTTTGTAAACTGGATGATCTTCGGATTCCCACTTGCAATAATACTCCTGTTTATAATCTGGAAATGGTTAGGCATTGTGTTCAAACCAGAAGTTGAAGGAATAATAGGCGGAATAGAAACTATAGCCAATAAAAAAGCATCATTAGGCCCTATGAGCCGAATGGAAAAGCTTACTCTAGGAATACTCTTGTTCACCATATTCTTATGGGTTACAACAAATTACACAGGAATCAACAGTTACTCAGTTGCATTAATTGGTGCAGTGCTCTTATTTGCTTTTAGAGTAATCGACTGGCAAGATGCACAGATTGGAGTAGATTGGGGCCTTATAATATTCTTTGGAGGAGCACTATCCTTAGGAGCAGCACTGCTAAACACAGGAGCAGCAAACTGGCTAGTACAACTCATCATAGGATTAATGGGTACCAATGCATCCACAATAATTATCATGATCGTGCTTATGATCATAGCAGTTACTATAACTCAGGTAATGTCCAACATAGCACTATCTGCAATTTTAGTACCAATAGCAGTAACTCTAGCACAAACACAGGGATTACCACTGGGAATTTACGCAGTTCCAGTAGCAATAGCATGCAGTTTATCATTTATGTTACCAATGGCAGACCCAACAGTAGCAATGGCATATGGAACCGATTATGTCAACATCAAAGAAATATTCAAGGCAGGATTACCTCTGGTTATAATCGGAATTATTCTAACCCTAATAGATATTCTAGTATTAGCCATACCATTCAACATAATATGATAAAAATGTCAAAATGTAGAATACAAAAATTCTACAATCTTTTATTCTTAATTCTGAGATTTTTGAAGCGATAGAACAGTTCATTCTTGGAAGTACAGCTGAAAACGTGGTCATGAGCTCAAAAGTTCCAGTTAATGTCATATCTTAAGTTAAAAAACAGATCATGATTATAACTTTCTTTTTTAATTTTATAAAAACTTTTTAATGAACATTCAATTTATTTTTAAGTGTATTTTTATCTTTTTCCAGCTTTTTACGCTCAGTGATATCTTTCCAATAAATAGATATTCCCTCAGCAGATGGATAAACACTGAAATCAAACCATTGTCCAGTTCTATTCATGTTTGGCGCTTCAAAATGTTGAATTTCGTTAGTTTCCATTGTCCTGCGGAATGTTTCCTCACATCTGGTTTTTACAAGTTCAGGAAATCTTTCCCACAGATTTTGTCCAATAAGATCATCTGCATCGACGCCGAAATATTCAGCTGCGCATTTGTTTACATAAATAAAATTCCAGTGGTGATTTAATGCAATGAAATTATCCTGAATGCTGTCTAAAATTTCAGTTATTTGACGCTTGCTATTAATGAGGCTTTCTTCGGCATGTTTACGTTCAGTATCATCAAACATATAACCTTTAACCTGAATTAACTCATCTAAATCGTTGAAAATACCAACAACGTTAGCAACGACATGGATTCTCATACCATCAGATCTTCTCTGCCAGCTTTGATAACCCAGTATCTTATGCTCCTTTTTCAGTCGAGTAATCATATAAGGCCAATCAAATGGGTTAGATTCAAGAATATTCCATTCAAGAGCCATATCACAATCATCAAATCCGTAAATTTCTGCAAAAGCAGGGTTACACTCAAGAATTTCACCTTCAGGAGTTGCAATAAAATCCCCAGTTAAGTCCTCATCAAAAAGGAGCCTGTATTTCTCTTCGCTCTCTTTAAGGGACTCTTCAGCCCGTTTACGTTTAGTATCATCAAACACATAACCTTTAACCTGAACCAATTCATCTGAATCATCAAAAATACCTATAACATTTGCAACAACATGAATTTGTATTCCATCTGGCCGCTTATGCCAGCTTTGATGATCGTAGATTTTATATTCTATTTTTAATGAGGTGATCAAATTAATCCAATCATCACGGTTGAAATCGCAAATATTTGATTTAACAGCTTTTTCACAGTTATCAAAGCCGTAAATTTCTGCAAAAGCAGGGTTACAATCAATAATTTGACCACAAGTAGTTGCAATAAAATCCCCAGTTAAATCATCTTCAAACCAACGCTTGTATTTATCTTCACTTTTAAGAGGTTCTTCATTACTCGCGGTTATGTCTTGGATCTGGACTAAGTAACCAGCGTTAATAGCAGCAATGTTCCATTCAATAAAAATAGTTTTAGGCTTTTTAAGAATATCATGGGAGCCATCTCCGCCATTTTGAAAATTTAGAGGAGTTTGGAATTTAATTAACCCTTTTTTAAGTAATTCTTCCTTTTTTGAAGCAACATAAGATTTATTAAATAAATTAAGTTTCGCACAATCTTTTAATGAGGAAGCTCCAGTAATTTTTAATGCTGATGGATTAGCATCAATTAACCTACCTTCTTTACTGTAAAAAAGAATTCCCATAGGAGATTTATCAAATATCTCTTTGAAATTATCGTAAGTGAGTTTTACTTTTATCCCTCCTCATGCCCAGATTATTAGATTGATTTTACACTATTTTATAGTTTATTATAGTGAATGATCAAATATTTTTGACGCTATTTAATAAGGTAATTTGTTTATAGTGCTTTCGAAAATACGATTCTCGAATACCTAAAATTTATAAGTTTAAACATTTACGTCACTGTAAAATAAGTTATGTTTAATTTAATAATTAGATTAGAACACATCCAAATTTTTAATCAAATAAATCTATCAAATATAAATAAAAATTAGACTATTAACTAGCACGTCAGGGAAATGTAAATTAAGAACTAAACAAACATTATTTAAAAAGAATTCAATTAAGCTAAATTAAAAATTAAAAAAGAATTGAGAATTTAAATTAATCTATATCCTCAAATCTGCCTTCTAATTTTTCCATTACACCAGGAAGACTTGTGTATTCCATTTCATCTGCAGGTAACCTGTGTGGTTCAAATGGGCCGTGCCTTCTCATATAATCTGCTATTTCTGCTGCCTGTTTCCTTGCAGGGTCGTATGCAGGATCATCGAACATATCAGCAGGTCCTACCAGTTCACCATCTGCAATCTGGAATCCAAGAGCCATAACTCGTGGAGGTCCGTCAAATCTTACAGGGTAAGCATTTTTCTGCCCTACAGGCATTAATGGGCCGTTGTGTGAACCTCTCATCCATCCGCCGACTAAGTGTGGGAATGCAAATGGTTCTACAACTTCTCCAGCAGCAGGGAATCCTGATTGTGACCTTACAATTGCAACTGGGTCATCTTTACCAACATATGATCCAGCCATTAAGTTTAATCTTTCTGTACTTATTGCAGCTGCTATTTCATTGTCGTCTTTTCTTATAACACGTTTTATTACGTATCTGCTTATTGATCCAAGAAGTGCGAGTGCATCGTACATTTCTTCAGGACAGTTCATTATAACTTTTTTGTGTTCCATTACATCAAATATTTCAAATTTGTATCCGTTGTGTAATGAAGGGTCTATTACAAGTCCAGCTGTGTTAAAAGGGTCTGCAAACATTCTAAAAATAGGTAAGTTAAATGCACCAGGTTCTGTTTTATCGCAACAGAAAACAACTACAGGGTCACTTGGCCTTTCTTTAAATTCCATCTCTGCTACACCATGGCCCATTCCTTTGATGTTTCCTGAGAATGTGTCTGAGAGAAGGTCTTGACCTGCACCATAAAGTTTTAAATCTTTTGCGATTGCAGTTGCTTCCATAAATGCATTAAATGCTAATTCATGGATTTCTTTATTTTCTTCACCCTGTTTGTGGGTCATTATAAGTTCTGTGTCGTCCCCACAGTTGGTTATATAATAGTCTGTAAGAAGTTCTTCTTCTTTTGCCTTTGCAAGGATTTCTTCACATTTTGCAAGTAATGCAGGGTGAGCTATTCCATGTCCTGCAACACTTCCAACGTCTGCTTTAATTACGCTAATTGTAGTTTTCATATAAAAATTCCTCCAATTAATATAAAAATCTTTGATTTTTGAAGTTGAGGAAATATTCTATTTCCGAACCTTTCGAAATCTGTCAAAACCTTAAAAAAATCCCTCAAAAATTCGAAGAATTTTTGGGGCACGAAAATAGAAGATTTTCGCGGTTACAAAATCTCTGATTTTGTAAACATTTTTCTCCAGCTTTGATTTTGACGCCACAAAAATGAAATTTTTGCAGGCTCCGATTTCGAATGCCTACAAAACCGACGGTCTTCAAAATCATCAAAAATCTACGATTTTTGTGAGATAGAAAATGCTATTGCATTTTCTATATCTTTGATTTTGAGACCTCATAAACAAAGTTTATGAAGGTTTTGCGGCCGTAAAAATTCGTAGAATTTTTACATGCCTGAACACTGCCAAAATTTACAATTTTGACGTTTACGAAATTGAAAATTTCGTAAGCGAAAAATGGAATTTTTCGCATGCATCGAAAAACTTCGTTTTTCGAATGCCGTTGGAAAATCTACGATTTTTCGGGCAGCAAACATCTTGTGTTTGCATGCTTCGTGTTCGACGCACGAAAATCTGTCAAAATTCTTTGAATTTTGTCAGCTTTGATTTTTGTGGTTGTAAAAAACTGATTAAAGGTGGATTCAGTTATTTCAAATGAACAGTTTAAAGTTCAAAAATATTAAAAACATTGATACCTTTTATATCACCCTTAACTCTATAAAAAATATGATTCTGTATCAATATAAAACTTACTATGTCACTGTTTTCCTGAAATTTTCTAGAATTTTATTTAATATTAAATAGTCATGTTAAATATCTATTATACTCATAAATTTATTATACTCATTGATTTAATTAATTTACAGATTGAATGAAATGATTTAATTAATAGTAAAATGGATTCATAAAATTTAAGAGCATATACCTGAAAAACTATTTAGATTCTATTTTACTTTTAACCTCAAGGGCCATTTCCATTGTGGTGGCATTGCCGCCGCAGTCACAAGTCACTACTTTACGTTCATATAAGACTTTCATCAATGCATTTTCAACTTTACGGGCCGCATCATGTTCTTTAAGGTAATCAAGCATCATCACTGCAGACAATATCATTGCAGAAGGGTTTGCAATATTTTTTCCAGCAATATCTGGTGCTGACCCATGTACTGGTTCAAATAAACCGTTATTTTTTCCAATATTAGCCGAGGGTATTAATCCAAGCCCACCAACAAGTCCTGCACCTTCATCTGACAGTATATCTCCATATAAGTTCGTTGTGACAATTACATCGAACATTTGAGGTTTTGTAATAAAAAACATTGCTGTAGCATCTATATAAAAGTCATTGGTTTTAATGCCATCATAACTTTCAGCGACATTATAAAAAACATCTTTAAACAAACCATCTGTTTTTTTAAGTACATTTGCCTTGTGAACAGCAGTGACCCTGTTTCTTCCATTCTCTTTAGCATATTCAAAAGCAAATTTACAAATTCTTTCACTTGCTTTGGTTGTGATAATTCTTTTAGCCGTTGCACCGCCTTCTGTTTCTTCTTCAATACCAGAATAAAGGCCTTCTGTATTTTCTCTCACAATGATAAAATCAAGATCGTTGAAAATACTTTTCACACCAGGGTAAGATTTAACAGGTCTCAAATTAGCATAAAGATCTAATTCCTTTCGCAGTGTTATAATAGCACTTTTTTGGCTACGAATGGAGGTTACTGCTCCAAATAGGGAGGCGTCACAATCTTTTGCAGTTTGAATTGTTTCATCAGGTATTGTGGTACCAGTTCGCCTAAAACACTCTTCTCCAGCGCGTGCTTCTTTATAATTGAACTTAATATCCAAAGCATCTAAAACCTGTAGTGTTGCATCCATAACTTCCTTTCCAATGCCATCTCCAGGTATAACTGCTATATCATACATTAACTCACCGAAATATCCTTTGTTGATAATATACATTTTTCTGTATAAAATATGCTTTTAATTTTATATCTAAAATTCATTTTTTAAAATGTTTTTGAATCCTAAAATAAGTCACATTCTCAATTAAATATTTTTAAGGTACTAAAATAGTTAATACCATTCCCTATATTTTTTACATAATTTAAATTATGCATATTCATTTAAAATAAAATTGTATTTATTTAATCCATTAAAATTAGGATAAAGAGTGGTCCGGTACCCTTTTAAAGCCCAAATATGGAATAGCTTAAGGGCACCACTGTATAGTATGACTTTAAAGAATATAAATCCAATGGTATCTGTGAAATATGTCACATTATTATAGATAAAGACTATTTTAGATCATGATGAGTTATCATATTTAAATAATTAAATTATTATTTTAAAAATAAGGGATAATTAAACATGTGATTCAATATAATAAGGACAATTAATCAATTGTTCATATTATTAATTATTTTTAGCAATTATTTTACAGAGATTATAAAGAAACTTTGTGCAAAATTATATTAATATTAAACAGCATATAATAACCTAATTAAAACCATCCTTTACGCATAATACTTTCACTAGGATATTTATATCAAAAATAAGGATAAATTAAACGAGGTGTGATATAATGTGGGACATATTCCAATCCATTGGAAGCATTGCCAAAGTTAAGGAAAAAGGATCATTTAGAAACTATCAAAAAAAGCTTAAAGGATATCAAGAAAATGAAGCCAACGTTTTAATTGATATGGGCGTATTATGTTTCGAGAATGAAAACTTTGACAAATCGCTACAGTATCTTGAAAATGCCCGTCGAATATATTTTAACCTTGATGAAAAAGAAGCCGAGGCTTTCGTATCAGACCTAATAGGAGATGTTTATCTTAGTACAAGGGAAATAGATAAAGCTTTAACAGAGTACCAAAGATCATTTAGACGATATGCCTCAGTAAAATCACCCATGAAAAAGGAGATGTTTGAGAAAATAAAAGAAGTAGAAGACATAAAAGAAGCTATAGACCTTGCAAGTGAAGATAAAATAAATGCCAAAATAGAAGAAGAGTCTAATTATGAGGATATAGATGAAGAATTCCCAGATAACACTCCTGATGAAGAAGAGTGTATAAAAGAAAAGTACACATGTAAACTTAACTATGAAAAAATAGCTCCCAAAATAGAAAACCTCATGGATATAATTAAAAAAAGATACGTGGTTAAAGAATACCTGGAAAATAGATATGAAATAAATTATATCAGAAAATCCCTCATAGAAGCTTATGAAAAATGGAATTTTTCGTTGCTCCAAAATTCAAAGAATTTTAGAAAAAGCAAAGCATGCAAACACGGAGTGCTTGCTGCATCAAAATCAAAGATTTTGATTGCTTTTTCTAACTCCCCAAAAATTCTGTGAATTTTTGAGGATTTTGAGAGCACATAAAAACCTAGAGCATGAAAAAGAAGCAGTACTATTTTTAATTATGGGTAATTTTTTCATAAAAGAGGAAAAAACATACAGTGCCATGCAAAATTTCAAAGATGCGTTTAATCTATTTTATGAAATGGGAGATAATGAAGGAAAGGCATTTTCCCTTCTTTTTTTGGGAATAACATACTATGTATTAGGTAAAGAAGATAAAATATACGGCATATTTAAAGAAGCAATGAATATTCTTGAAGAATTAAAAGATATGGAAGGAAAATCAGCTGCAATAAACATTATAAATACATTATACAGCGAAGATATATGTTTAAATAACGAACATATCAACACTGCCACTACCTAATTAAATCCTTTAATTTCATATTATTTTTGATTTAGTCTTATAATTTATCTTTTTAGCTATTAATTTCTAAAATGTTATAGAAGGATACTACTTAGCTATTTTGTAAAAAAAAATTTTAATATAACTCATTCCATTAAATATATTCCAAATGAAAGACAAATAATATATAAAAACCATCCAAATGCCAATATTTGTTCTAAAATTGCGGTTATATTAAATTATAATCTGTAGGTTAAATATCAAACAGGTGTATAAAATGGAAAAGGAAGAAAATATTAAAAGATTGATCCAAAATTTTAAGGATAATGATGACCATGTTCGTCGTCAAACTTCAGAACTTCTTGAAGAAATTGGAGAACCTGCTGTAGATGAACTTATTCAAGCTCTGGAAGATGAAGATAGAAATGTTAGAAGAGGAGCTGCCCTTGCCCTTGGAGAAATCAAAGATGAAAGAGCCATAAATCCCCTTATAAAAACTCTTAATGATGAAAATAAATGGGTTAGGCGTCAGGTATCAGGTTCACTAGGAAATATGGGAGATGCAGCCGTGGACCCCCTCGTTGATGCTTTAAATCACCCTAACTGGCGTGTTAGGGGAGGAGCAGCATGGGCCCTTGGAAAGATTGGAAATAAAAAAGCTGTTGAGCCCCTTATAAAAGCATTAGATGATGAAAGTGGTTTTGTTAGAAGCGGGACAGCATGGGCCCTCGGACAATTAGGAGATAAACAAGCCATTGAACCCCTAAATAAAATTACAGATGATGAAAGTACTTTTGTTCGTAAAGTAGCAAAAGTGTCCTTAAAAAGACTGGAATAAAAAATATACCGTATTTTGTTATCATTTTTTAAATTAAATAAGTCTAATTAAACAATAGGTTTACATTTAGTTGATTTAAATAGAAAATCATCCATCAAATTTGAGATACAACTACCAATATTCATCAATTTATAAAAAATAATAATTAGTTTTAATAATCATCATTACATATAGTATTCAAGCATAAAGTTGGACTTTGAAGTATTGTTTAATTACTTTTTTTAATCTAATAATTTGAAGGTGTTATATTGAAAGTTAGTATAATCGGCGCAACAGGAAGAGTAGGCAGGGCTGCAGCATTCTGTCTGGCTGAGGAAAACTCAGTTAATAAATTAGTGCTTATAGCTAGAGAAGAAAGCGTTGATAAAATAAAAGGAGAATCATTAGATATTTATGACGCGCTTGCTGCAAAGGGAGTATATGTTTCTATAAAAACTTCTTCTGATCTTAATAGTATTGAAGGTTCAGATGTAGTTGTTTTAACTGCAGGGGCTTCAAGAAAGCCAGGAATGGAAAGAGCAGATTTAGGCTCTCTTAATGCAGAAATAGTTGCAGATTATGCAAGAAAAATTGCAGAAATTGCTCCAAATTCAATAATACTTGTCATAACTAATCCTGTAGATGTTATGACCTATGTAGCTTTAAAAGCATCAGGATTTAGCAAAAATAAAGTCTTTGGCCTTGGAAATCACCTGGATTCCTTGAGATTTAAAAACTATATGGCAAAACATTTCCACGTGCATGTAAGTGAAATACATACCCGGATAATCGGCCAGCACGGCCCGCATATGGTTCCCCTTATAAGTTCAACATCCATTGGAGGTATTCCAATTGAATATTATTCTGCGTGGGATTACTTCACAGGTTACAAACCATTTGATATTAAAGAAACAATTGAAACTGTAAAAAATGCAGGCAATAATATAATCAGTAAAAAGGGTGCAACAGAATATGGGCCTGCATTTGCTATTTCCAACATCGTAACCACAATTTTAAACGACGAAAGGAAAATATTAACAGTCAGCGCATATCTCGAAGGAGAAATAGAGGGAATAGATAATGTTTGCCTTGGAGTACCAGTTAAACTTGGAATAGAGGGTATAGAAGGCATATTGCCCATAAAAATGAGTGAAGAAGAACGAGATAGCTTTATAGAAGCTGCAAAAGTGGTTAAAAAAGATACAAAAAAGATTATGGAAAATTTAAATTTAAATTCAGAAGATCAATAATACTGCCATTTTTTGTACTATATCCCTCTTTTTAATATTCAAATATAATTTAATTCACGTATTAAATCTAATTTTATATGAAAATAAAAAAATAATGGATTTATTTTTAAGTACTATTTGTAGGTTTTAGAGGTTTAGTCGGATTTGAGCTAGAATTATTTGAACCAGACTTATTTGTAGTATTTTTAGCTACATGTTTTGTACTGTTATAACTACTTGAGCTAGTGGATTTACTTTTTGAATAATCTGAATCAGTATCGCTGGAATAATCTGAGCTATTTGTTGAATTATTTGACAGAGTAATATTAGGAATTATTTGAGTATTTTGAGATGCGAAAATGTACCCAACAACACCAAGCAAGATCAATATTATCAGTACCAACCCAATGGTTAATTTTTGCATTATGTTTTCTCCTTAATTAATTTTAAAACTTTAAGAAACTTTAGTTCTTGATAAATCCCTCAAAATCTATGATTTTTTAGGGACTCACATACTATAATTTGCAATATGATTATGAGATATATTTGAAATATTAATCGGTTATATATTAATTTATTGGAATATGATAGAATGCCATTTTTATTTTTTAGCATATTCATATCACAAAACTTTATATAAGTGTTCAATTATATCATTCATTAATACCTATATTTTGAACATTGTATAAAAAAAATAAGAATATGAATCATCTTTTCAGAAATATGCCATTTTCGGCAAATAGTTTCCGGTAAGTTTATATAATATTATTTTAAAATAGTATCAGCTTATAGTAACTACAAAGAGTCTAACAAACAGAGGAAACAAATATGACTACAATTGGTATTTTAAATTTACAAGGAGATGTTTCTGAACATTTTGAAGCCATGAAAAAAGCTGCATGTGACATAGGCAAGAATGTAGATGTTTTTAAGGTGAAAACCAGTGATGAAGTTTCAAAGTGTGATGGTATAATAATCTCAGGTGGAGAAAGCACTGTTATCGGGAACTTAATGGAAGAAACAGGTATTAAAAAAGTAATAGTAGATCAAAATATACCTGTAATGGGAACATGTGCCGGGATGGTTCTCCTTGCAAAAAAAACCGATTATGAGCAACCTTTGCTTGGATTAATTGACATGGAAGTTAAAAGAAATGCATTTGGACGGCAGAAAGTTTCATTTGAAGATGATATTGAAATTTTTGGTAAAAAATTCAAAGGCATTTTTATAAGAGCTCCCTACATTGAAAAAGTAGGGAAAAGTGTAGATATACTCTCAAAGTATAATGAAAGAATTGTTGCAGTAAAAAGTGGAAAATATATTGCCACAGCATTCCATCCAGAGCTTACAGGCGATACAACGATCCACGAGTACTTCATAAAGGAGGTATTAAATTGTGCGGAATAGCCGGAGTCGTATTTAAAGACAAAAAACTTCACCCAGTAGGAGAGATCATGACCAGAATGCTTGATGCCCTACAACACAGAGGCCCAGATTCTGCAGGTTTTTCCATATATGGAGGCCTTGGCCTAGCAGAAAACGAATATCTGCTAAATATTGAGGTAAAAGAAAAACCTGGTCTTCTAGATCAAGTTAAAGAAGCAGTAAACACAGTTACACAGATCGAAACAGAAGAAATAATTCCATCCGTGGAAAACTACAACATTTACAGATGTAAAATAGCCCTTAATTCATTTGAGGAACTTAAACCACTCATCATGGACGTGGATAAGTTAGAAGATGTAATTGTACTTAATGGAAGTCATTCATTTGAAATGATAAAGGATGTAGGATCTGTAAAAGAAATTGCAGATAGATATGATACTTATTCAAAAATGGGAACCCATGCAATAGGCCATACAAGGTTTTCCACTGAAAGTATAGTTGACCGTTATCATGCACACCCATTTCAGAGTTATATTACAGCAGATATAACTGTGGTTCACAACGGTCAAATTACCAATTACTGGAAAATAAGGGATCCTTTAGAAAGGAAAGGACATATATTCGAGACAAATAACGATACAGAATGTATTGTGCATTACATAGCTGATAAATTACACGAAGGCTACAAACTTGAGGAAGCCTTAGAACAGTCAGTAAAAGATATGGATGGCCCATTCTCATACATCGTTGGAACACCAAATGGTGTTGGAATAGCCAAAGATCAATTAGGACTCAGACCTGGTGTTCTTGCTGAAAATGATGAAGTGTTCGCCATAGCCTCTGAAGAGGTTTCTCTTCGTGCAGTAATGGATACACACGATATAGACCAAATATCACCAGGGGAAACAAGGGCATACACAATTTAACAGGTTTAGGTGATTTCATGAGTGAAATAGTAATTGATGCTAATTCAAAAGAACCAAGGGAAATAAATCGTGCCATTAAAAAAGCTGCCAAAGAATACGATAAAATCATTATCAAAAATCCAAATGCTATGCATTATATGCTTGCAGGGCTTACAGATCCAGTGGAAGTTGTAATTGAAGGTTCCGCAGGTTACTTTGCAGGTACCATGATAGACGGCGCTAAAGTACACATAACTGAAAATGCAGGATGGTTCCCAGCAGATAATATGACTGGTGGAGAAGTCATAATAGATGGAGCAGCTGGAGACGGCGTTGGACAGGGCATATACGACGGTACGGTTGTTGTACGAAGGAATGTAGGTTCCAGAACTGGAGAAATAATGAAGAATGGTACCATAATAGTTGGTGGAAATTCTGGATTTATGAGCGGGCTTTTCATGATGGGAGGACGTATAATCGTGCTTGGAAATATTTCAGATGACGCTGGTGAATCCATAATAAGAGGAACCATCTACGTTCTTGGAGATATAAAAAGCCTTGGTAAAAATGCCAAAATTGAAGAAATTGACGATGAAGATAAAAAAGAACTTAAAGAACTCTTACCTGCTTACGGATTTGAACTAGAAGAAGGAAAATACGATGAGTTCAGAAAAATAGTTCCACGAAGTAAACGACCTTTCTACGGTAAAGATACAGAGGAAGGATAAGGGGGCGATACTATTACACAAGAACAAAAAGTCGCAATGGTTGGGACACCATGCCAAATGGTCGCAGCAACTAAAATGGACAAACTCCTTAATGAAGAATTCCCAGTAGATATTAAAATTGGACTTTTCTGTATGGAGAATTTCTCTTATTCATACATGAAAGAAATGCTTAAAGAATACGATGCAGATATGAAGGATGTTTTAGAATGCAGAGTTGAAAAAGGACATGTATGGTTCTTTTTAACAGAAGACAGGACTGTGAAAATTCCTTTAAGCAAAGCAAAAAAATGCGTCCGTAAAAACTGTACAGTATGTATGGACTTCACATCAGAACTTTCAGATGTATCAGTAGGTTCTGTAGGCTCTCCTGAAGGATGGTCCACAGTTATAATAAGGACTGAAAAAGGATTAAAACTCATAGAAGCTGCAGAAAAAGACAATTATATACAAACAAAACCAATTGCAGATTCTGGACTTAAAATAATGGAAAAACTTGCAAAAGAGAAAAAAAGTAAAAGCAAGGAAGAAATTAAAAAAAGGGAAAGAGTTGGAAGACCTGTATTATACAGAAGGGAAATATTTGGAAATGAATATGAAAATGAGGTTTCAAACTGCACTTTCCATGATTTAAAAGGAGATGTAGTAGATATAGGTGCATGTGTCCTCTGCGGAGCATGTGTTTACGCATGTCCTGAAGAAGCCGTTGCAATAAAAGACAGGAAACCTGAACTTGTAGGTAAATGTGTTGAAGGATGTAACGCATGTTATGTTGCATGTCCTAGGACATATATTCCAGATGAAATATTAAGCAAAGAATCCGATAACAAGCCATTTGGAGATTACATCAAAATAGTATCTGTAAAAGCCCCTATGGTAAAAGGTCAAGACGGAGGAGTTGCAACAGCTCTCTTAACCTATGTATTATCCAGCAATATAGTTGATAATGCCATAATTGTTGATAAAAGCAGTATTGAACCATGGAAACCTGAAGCTAAGATTACAGATAATATTGCAGAAGTTCTTAAAGCTTCAGGAACTAAATACTCAGCCTGCCCAATTTTTAAACCACTTAAAGAATCTAAAGAGGGGGGAAGTTAAATGCCATTCAAGGTAGAAAAAAACAAAGAACTTTGCAGAAGAAACTTCGACCGACCTGGTTGCTGCTGGTACATGTGCGACAACAGAAATGAAGAACTCTGCAAAAACTGTTATTCCTGTTTTAATAACTGTCCTCATGGAGTTTATGAGATAATTGATGATGAATCTTATCCTATACATCATGAAAACTGTGTTGGATGCAGAATCTGTGAAGAAATGTGTCCAAATAATGCAATTGAAGTAATTGCAGTCCCAGAAGATAGGAGAAATGTCTGGTCATTTGCAGACCTTGTAGAAATTAACAGGAAATCAACGGAAGGTTCATACAAGGTAAGAGGTTGTGGAGCAACACGTGTTATTCCAACCTTCGATGACCTTGTAATTGTACCCGCTCAAGTTTCAAGACCTCCTATTGACAAGTACAGGGAACCATGTAACACAAAAGTAACTCTAGGATCCAGATATGCAGAAAACCCAATTGAAATTGACACTCCAATAATGATTGCTGCAATGTCATTCGGTGCATTAAGTAAAGAAGCAAAAATAGCACTTGCAATGGGTGCAACACTTGCCGGTACTGCAACAAACACCGGTGAAGGCGGAATGCTTCCAGAAGAAAGGAAATACGCATCAAAACTCATAGCACAATACGCATCAGGAAGATTTGGTGTGTCTGCAGATTACCTGAACAATTCAGAAGCAGTGGAAATCAAAATAGGCCAAGGTGCAAAATCAGGTATGGGTGGACACCTTTTAGGTGAAAAAGTAACAGCAGACGTTTCAATGATAAGGAAAATCCCAGTGGGAACTGACGCTTTAAGCCCAGCAAGGCACATGGATATTGTAGGTCCTGAAGATCTGAGCATGAAAATAGACCAGTTAAGGGAAATAACAGACTGGAAAGTGCCTATAATCGTTAAATTCACTTCAGGTAGAGTCAGCGACGACGTTAAAATTGCAGCAAAAGCAGGTGCGGATATAATTGTTGTAGACGGTATGCAGGGAGGAACTGGTGCAGGACCAGAAGTAGTCACAGAGCATTCAGGTGTTCCAACCATAGCAGCAATTGTAGAAGCAGACGAAGCCTTAAAACACGTAAATCTGCGTAAAGAAGTGAGCCTTGTAGCTGGCGGAGGTATCAGAAATGGTGCTGACGTTGCAAAGGCCATTGCTTTAGGTGCTGATGCAGTTTACATAGCAACATCTGCTCTGGTTTCACTTGGATGTAGAGTTTGCCAGACATGTTACACAGGAACATGCAGAAAAGGAATTGCAACCCAAAATCCTCAGCTTAGAAGACGTTTAGATTACATAGAAGGAGGTAAACAGGTTGCAAGATACATAGAAGCTATGACTGAAGAAGCTTGTATGTTGACCCAGCAGGCAGGAAACACTGACCTGCAGAAACTTGAAAAAGATGATTTAAGGGCACTAACGGTCGAATCATCACTTTTAACCGGCGTTAAAATGGCCGGATTAGAGGCTCCTGTTAAATATTAACAGGAATCACTTGAAAATCCCTCAAAAATCCATAGGTTTTTTGGGCCCTCGAAATTCATAGAATTTCGGGGCATGTAAAAACATTCGGTTTTTACGGTTGTGAAGCTTGCTTCACAAACACCGAAAATTTTTATAAAAATTTTCGAGTGTTCGGAAAATCCTTGATTTTCCTCAACCTCAAAAATCGAAGTTAGAGAAAAATGTTAGCAAAATCTCTCAAACCCATCGGGTTTGGAGCACAAACCAAAGGTTTGTAAGCTACGATTTTGCTACATGTGAAAATTTTTAATTTTCACGGTTGCAAAACTCAGTTTTGCAAACAGCAAAAACAGAGTTTCCGCATGCTATCGAAATCTTAGATTTCGATGCTCTCAAACACTCCGTGTTTGGAGCCACGAAACTACGTTTCGTATGGCACCGAAAATCGTAGATTTTCGAGTGCTATGCATTTTTCTATGTTTGCGAATTTTCAATTCGCAACCGTAAAAATCGCAGATTTTTACATGCCGGAGGAAACTTGTTTCCTCGGCAACTTGCCTGCTTCGTATTTGAGGGTTCTTTTTTTACTTATTTTTTTATAACATACTAACTTCTTTGAAATTTACAGTTAATCTAAATCTACATACATTTTATAAACTTATTATAATACCTATTCACTGCTTAAAAGCTATTTTTGAGATATCTGATCAACTATCACCACAAAAGATATATATGATGCTGTAAGACTCTTAATATCGGAAATCGGTTTCCTACACCCCCCTTCCGTCGGAATACGGAAACACTGTTCCGGTGAATGAAATGTATAAATTTCAAATTCAATGTATTTTACATCTATAAAATCAGAATAGAATAATTGGAGGAAAAATTGTATGATTCTTGATAGTGGTGATACAGCGTGGATGTTAATATCCACTGCACTCGTAATTCTAATGACGATTCCTGGTGTAGCCCTATTCTACGGAGGTTTAATCAGGAAAGAAAATGTTTTAAACACTATGCTACTTTCTTTTGTTACCTTTGCAATAGTAAGCGTTCTATGGTTTATTTACGGTTACGATCTAACATTTGGTGCGGATATGTGGGGAGTAATAGGCAGCATTACAAACCCGGTATTCAATGGCGTACTTGAATCAAAATCTCTTGCAACTTTAGCCCCTACTATACCCACAGGCCTTTATGCAATATTCCAAATGACATTTGCAGCTATTACAGTAGCACTTATATCCGGTGCTGTAGTTGAAAGAATGAAATTTTCAGCATGGCTTGCATTTGTACCAGTATGGCTTACACTTGTTTATGTGCCTGTAGCTCACTGGATGTGGGGAGGCGGGTTCCTTGCACAGATGGGTGCTCTTGACTTTGCAGGAGGTATAGTTGTACACTTAACCAGCGGTATAGCTGCTCTTGCACTTGTTCTTGTCCTTGGGGCAAGAAAAGATATAAGATTACTTCCTCATCACTTAGGATATTCCGTAATGGGGGCTGGACTACTTTGGTTTGGTTGGTTCGGATTTAACGCAGGATCAGCATTATCTGCAGGGAACTTAGCAGTTTCTGCCATGATTGTAACCAATACCTCTGCTGCAGTAGGTATGATTGCATGGATGCTTATGGATAAATTAAAAACAGGAAAACCTACTTTACTTGGCGCATTATCAGGTGCAATTGCAGGACTCGCATCTATAACACCTGCAGCAGGATATGTAAATGTTACAGCAGCAATAATAATCGGTTTCTTTGCATCAATATTTGCATACAATGCAGTATCCTGGTTAAAACCACGCCTTGGTTACGACGATGCTTTAGACGTATTTGGTATTCATGGAATATGCGGTATCACTGGTGCCGTTGCAATTGGTATATTCGCAAATCCTCTTATAAACAGCGTTACCACCGGAGGTATTCTCTTTGGAAATTTCAATTTACTAGGAGTCCAACTTTTAGCTGTTGCAGTTGTTGCAGTTTATTCATTTGTACTCACTGTTGTTATTGCTAAAATAATCGACAAAATCATCGGACTTAGAGTTACAGATGAACATGAGGTACAGGGTCTTGATGTTAACCTTCATGAGGAATCCGGCTACAGATTATCTTAGGTACATATAAATGGGCAAATACCTAAATAATGGAAATATACTGGAAATAGAAGTAGTGAGTTGTGAAAAATGAAAAAGATACTAGCCATCATAAGACCTGATAAACTGGAAGCTGTGAAAAATGCTCTTGAGAAGATTGGATGCCATGGGATGACTGTAAGAGACGTAAAAGGCCGCGGTCGACAGCTTGGAGTTACAGAAAACTACAGAGGTCGGGATTACAGAATAGACATTCTCCCAAAGACTGAAATTGAAATAGTCACTCGAGAAACAGACGTTGAAGGTATAGTCCAGGCCATAATAGAAACAGCTAAAACTGGAGATATTGGAGACGGAAAAATATTCATATCATCAGTTGAAGAGGTTATAAGAATCAGAACTGGAGAAAGAGGAGACAAAGCAATTTAACTTGCTCAATCCCGATTTGATCTCAAACACACTTAGTGTTTGAGTATTTTTTATTTTTGTATTTAAATTCATTATTTTTTTTAAACTATTTAATAACTTTCTGAATTAATTAAAGAAAATTCTCGCTTTAATATAGTAATTACTTAATTTCTAGAAACATTTATATATTTTAAAATTTAATAGTAAACCGGAAGCATGTTTCCTTATTCCGGTATGAAAGAAAAGGAAATAAAATAAGGTAACAGCCCACGTAATTTAGAATTAAAAGGAAAATAGTAATTTAAAACAAACTTGTCATGATATAATACACATTATAACCCACATATCGTGTAAATTAGATTATTATAACAAAAAAATCACTAATCTATTTAATTTAGGAAAAAAGTAGGCATTTAAACCATATTTTTCTAAGTCAAATTGGTTAATTTGTATTAAAAAAACGATGATTAATCATGACAGTCGAAACTTTTATATGTGATTAAGTAGTAAGTTTTACTATCGGAAGGAGGTTTCCGACATCCGAATGTAGACTTAACATAGGATGGGGGTGTGAAATTATAAAACGCATATCTGGTGCAAAAATTGATTGAACTTAAATTAAAAGAAAGGGCTTTTAAATATCAAAAAAGCGATTATATACATTACATTTAAAAAAAAAACTCTCAACTTGCAATTTAATACAAAATAAACAACAATATGGAGGAAAAAATATATGGTTCTTGATAGTGGAGATACAGCATGGATGCTCGTATCCACAGCTTTGGTAATGCTCATGACCGTTCCAGGTGTAGCATTATTTTATGGTGGTATGTCTAAACGAGAAAACGTTTTAAATACCATATTTATGTCACTTATAGCTTTTGCAATTACAAGCGTAATATGGATTTTATACGCATTCCCACTCGCATTTAATGCAAGTGTGGATCCTTGGGGATTAATTGGTGCTCCAGCAAATCTCCTGTTCAGTGGAATAGGCGTAGATGACCTTGCAGCACTTGCACCAACCATACCTACCACAGTTTACGCAGCGTTCCAGATGACATTTGCAGCTATTACAGTAGCACTTATATCTGGTGCTGTCGTTGGAAGAATGAAAGCATCCTCATGGATAGTCTTCTCAGTAATATGGGTATCATTAATATACGTCCCAATTGCCCACTGGGTATGGGGTGGAGGATTCCTTGCACAGCTAGGTGCTCTTGACTTTGCAGGAGGTACAGTTGTACACATAAATTCAGGGGTTGCTGGTTTAGCATTAGCACTTCTCCTCGGAAAAAGAAAAGACATCGCATTACTACCTCACCACCTAGGTTACTCCGTAATTGGTGCCGCACTTCTCTGGTTCGGCTGGTTCGGATTCAACGCAGGTTCAGCATTAACAGCAGGCGGTCTGGCAGGATCTGCATTCCTCGCAACCAACACTGCTACTGCAGCAGCAATGATCTCATGGGTAGCAATAGACATAATAAAAACAGGAAAACCAACCATTCTCGGCGCTATATCTGGTGCCGTAGCTGGTTTAGTAGCTATAACTCCGGCAGCAGGTTTCGTAACTGTGGACGCAGCAATAATTATAGGACTTATAACTTCAGTATTCTCATACTTCGCAGTATCCTGGTTAAAACCACGTCTCGGTTACGACGATGCTTTAGACGTATTTGGTATACACGGTATTTCCGGTACATGGGGAGCTATTGCAACAGGATTGTTCGCAGCACCATTCGTAAATTCCCTAGGAACTGGTGTTTTCTACGGAAATCCAGGACAGTTACTTACCCAGATAATAGCCATAGTCATAGTCGCAGCCTACTCATTCATAGGTACCTTAATCATAGGTAAATTAATAGACATAACTATGGGCCTAAGAGTAGACGAAAAAACAGAAATCGAAGGCCTTGATACCAACTTACACGAAGAATCTGGTTACAGGATTTAAATAAAGTGGATGTGATTAAATGAAAGAAATAATTGCAATAATAAGACCAGAAAAATTAGAAAAAGTAAAAGCTGCACTTGAAGCAATTGAATGCCACGGGTTAACAGTTGTAGACGTGAAAGGTCGCGGAAGACAGCTTGGTGTTACAGAAAGCTACAGAGGCAGCGACTACAGGATAGATCTCCTGCCAAAAACAAGGCTTGAAATTATCGTAAAAGATGAAGAAGTGGATGAAGTTGTTGACACCCTGGTTAAAACAGCACAAACTGGAGACATTGGAGATGGGAAAATCTTTATATCCCCAGTTGAAGAAGTTGTAAGGATCAGGACTGGAGAAAGGGGAGAAAAAGCCGTTTAAATATTTAAACGGTTTAAAACCCTAACTTTTACCCCCTTCTATATTTTTTAAATTTTTTTTATTTATCTTAAAACTACAAATAAACCATTAATTTTATAAACACGTGCCCAATATTTTAAAAAGAGTAATTAGAGCGGTAAAAGGTAGCCAAATAAAGATTTAATCAATCCTTGGCGGAATTTATATGTACGAGGAAATAATACCCAATCTGTACATGATTAAGACAGGCAAACCTAGTTGCACGTCCTATCTGATTTTAGGAACTAAACTAAACATTTTGATTGATTCTGGTATAAATCAAAATTATGGAATCCTAAAGAAAGATTTAAAAGAGATAGGGACTAACATAAGAGATTTAAATCTGGTTATAAATACCCATGAACACGTGGATCACTTTGGAGCTAACAGGTACCTCCAGAACAAAGTACCAATTATAACCCACCGCTATGCAGCCACCAAAATTATATCAGCAGACGATGAAGTGCTGCTTTGCCGCGCTTATGGGCATAACCCTAAAGGATATCACGTACATTTCTGGTTAGAAAACATGAATGTGATAGATATGGGAGATTGGTTTTTAAAAATATTTCATACTCCAGGGCATACCTCAGGATCTATATGTATTTATGAACCACGTAAAAAAATCTTAATATCAGGAGACACAGTATTTGCCCAAGGTACCATCTCAGATATATCTAGCTCCGGAAGCTATGGGGAATATATCAACTCACTGGCCAGATTAAATACCATGAAAATTGATTTGTTGTTACCAGGACATGGTGCCATATCTAAAAATGTAGAAAAAGACATTAAAAAAGCTATAGATAACGCTAAAATGAAACATGAAGAATTTCTAAAGAAAAAACATACCTTTTAAAAAATATTTGACATTATAATCCATTTTTTTAGGTTATTGATTGTTTTATTTTGCTTTTATTTTTTTATTTAAAATTTACATGGTTCATATTACTCTAGATTTGAAATAACATTAGATTTTTGAGTTTTTCAAAATGTTTATATACCAAAACAAGTATAGTTTTAACTACCGGAAGCAGGATTCCTTGATCCGGTATGGAAGTGAACTTTATGGAAGCAAAAAAAATTATAGTTTTGGGAGATTCAGATTCAGGAAAAACTACAGCATTAGAATACATATGTGAAAATTTAACAAAAACTACAGCATTAGACTATGGAAAAGCATTGATAAATGACAAAATGGCATACTTCTTCTGTTCTCCAGGAAATAAACGATTTGCATTTATGCAAGACGTAATATCAAAGAATCTGGATGGAGCCATTATATTTATAGATAATACAATAGGTATCACAAAAAATAATATGAAATTGATTCGATTCATTGAAGAAAAAAGAGTTCCTTATGTTATATTTGCAAATAAGCAGGATATAAATAATAAACCATTAGATATAAACGGCAATGCACCAATTATTCCAACAAACGCCATAACAGGGCAGGGAATCAAAAATGGCTTAGAAAGGTTATTTAAATTAATGAGTAGTGAACGTATGAAATTTAAGCAAATTGCAGTTGCCGCATAATCGTCCCTAAAAACTCAATACAATTATAAATACTAAATTACAGGTGATTTTAATGATAAAAATCCTGATTTTAGGAGCTTCAGGTTCTGGAAAAACCACTGCTTTGAAGCACATAAACAACCATGAAAATGTATCTATTTCATCATTTGACTATGGAAAAGCAACTATTGGTGAAGATACAACTTATCTTTTTAGTTCTCCAGGTATAGAAGGATTTAAATTTATAAATGACATAGTATCCTCCGATATTGATGGAGTTATAATATTTATAGACAATTCAATAGGTACTACTGAAACAGATGAAGAAATAGTCAACTTTGTAAGTAACAAACAAATTCCTTATGTTATATTTGCAAATAAGCAGGATTTAGACAATTCTAATTTAAAGATTAATTCTGATGCAATGGTTATACCTGCAATTGCAATAGAAGGAATCGGGATTAATGACGGCCTGAAAATGCTGCTTAAATTAGTAGAAAATACTGTAAAGCAGGATGCAACCCCCAAAAAAGAATACAGTAATATAGCTAAATCAACAAGCGACGAAAATATAAAACCCCAAAGAGAATTCAAAGATATAATCAAAGATATTAAATCCGCACACCAAAAGGATCCACAGAAACCAGATTTTAAAGCGCTGGTTAAAAAAATTAAACCATCACGTAATAATGACGTTGAAAAAACGGAAATTTGCAAATTAAAATTAATAATGCATCCAATAGAACTGGATAATGTAAAAAAAGCATTAGAAGACTTTGGATTTTCTAATATAACCCTAACTAAAATTGGTCACCTTAACAGTGAGTCCACATCCAAAGAAACATATAGGGCCAGCAGATATGATATAAACATCCCCCAAAGAGTACAGCTCAGCATGGTAATGAAAAGGGAAGATGTTAAATATGTAATTCAAGCCATAGAACCTATTAAAACAGAAGATATCATGGATGAAATGTTTATATCTCCTGTAGAAAACGTGATAAGAATTAGAACTGAAGAAAACGGCGAAGAAGCAATTGAATAGTATTTAAATTTTAACTGAATTTGAATAAATTAATTTAAAAAAATAAAATGGTAAAATTATTTACCATCCTCTTGACTGAAGCCTCTCTTCTTCTGGAATTTGGCTTATTTCAAGACCAGGCATAGCTTTTCCAAGCCCTCTTGAAACTTTAGCTATGATTTCAGCGTCTTCATAATTGGCTGTTGCTTCAGTAACTGCTTTTGCGACTAATTCTGGATTTTCTGATTTAAATATTCCAGATCCAACAAAAACACCGTCTGCTCCAAGCTGCATCATAAGTGCAGCATCTGCAGGTGTTGCAACACCACCAGCTGCGAAGTTTACAACTGGTAATTTTCCAAGTTCAGCTGTCTGTTTTACAAGCTCGTATGGAGCTTCAAGTTCTCTTGCAATTCCCCACAGTTCTTCTTCGGTTTTATTTCTGATTTCCCTTATGGTTCCCTGTATCACTCTCATGTGTCTTACAGCTTCAACCACATTACCAGTGCCTGCTTCACCTTTTGTTCTTATCATGGCCGCCCCTTCATCTATTCTTCTTAGTGCTTCGCCAAGGTTTCTTGCCCCGCAGACAAAAGGAATTGTAAATTTCTTTTTATCAACATGATATTTTTCATCGGCAGGTGTTAGAACTTCACTTTCGTCAATCATATCGACACCAAGGGATTCTAATACCTGTGCTTCAACAAAGTGGCCGATTCTAACTTTTGCCATAACTGGTATTGAAACTGCGTCCATTATCTCAATAACCTTTGAAGGATCTGCCATCCTGGCGACTCCGCCTGCAGCCCTTATATCAGCTGGGACTTTTTCTAGAGCCATTACTGCTACTGCACCTGCATTTTCTGCGATTTCAGCCTGTTCAGCGTTGATGACGTCCATTATGACTCCGCCTTTGGTCATTTTTGCAAATCCTTTCTTTAAAACTTCTGTTCCATGTAACATCGAATTTTCCTCCAAATGATTTTGTTAAATTAAATTTTTTCCTAAATGCAAGATTTAAAAAGCATTATTACTTAAAAACATTGTTTAGGTTAACATTATATAACAATTGTTATATTATAAATCTTTTTATAGATTATTTATTAATTTGATTTCAAAGATTAAATAGTTTAACTGAATCATTTTTTGGATACTTTAAAATTATAAGTGTACATGATCTGAATATTAATCCAGTTTAAATCTTTAGGAATTAAAGTTCTCAGTTGCAACTATAAACTGGGCCCCCATCTTGATTTTATGATAAAAAAATTTCTAAACAGAATGAAGTCATAACTGCACATAACTGCTAGTGAAACAATTTTTTCGAATTTTATATGTCTATTTTTGACATAATATATTGATGGTTAGTACTACAAATTTCTTGCAATGACTGCATTAAACAGTTAGTTCGTTATAGTTCAGTTTAACGAAGTATCTAAGCACACAATTTTCAAAATTTAATAAAATAAAATAAATTTAAAATTACCAAAAATCACTCACCAGAGATACATGTAGCCAGTAATTTACTTTAATTTTTTCAATTTTTATAATAATTATAAATTTCGTCAGGTAAAAACTACATAAACTAGCATTTTTTTATTTTGCAGATTAACAGATCAATTTCAATGTTAGCCCATCATTAATAGTTAGACTTATTTGATATTGCCGTAAACTTAAAGTATTACTAATTATAATATAATTAATATATTGAATTAATTGATTTATATATAAAAAAGGAGATAAGAAATGAAAATAGCAGATGAATTAAAGGGTAAAGAAGTTATAGATGCAGCTGGAAATAAAATAGGCGAAATAAGTGATGCAGAATGGAACCCTCAAACCAACAGGGTTGAATCACTAATTGTTACAGAAGGAGGGGCTTCTGCTAAACTGGGAATGGGCAAAAAAATAGAAATACCCTACAGCGAAATTAAAACCATAGGCGAAAAAGTGCTCTTAAACGGTACAAGTAAATCTGAAAGTGTAGAAGAACCTCCAAGCATAGAAGAGATCAGAAGAAGGGAAGAAGAAATATAAAATTTCCTACTAACCATATATTCTTTTACAAATTACATACCTAAACTCAAAAGAAGAGATAAATATCCTCTTTACTTATTTTTACACTCTTCCCCTTTATTTTTATAAATTGTATTCCTTTCCATTACTAGAAAAATACAAACAATATAACTAATTTATGGGCATATTATCTTTGCGAGTTAAAATTTTAAACTTAACAAAATAAAACTATTCTATGTGGCTACTAACGTTTCATTTATCTAAGCTCAAAGAGATTTTTAATTTAATCAGATTAACCTTTCATTTAAATGATCAAACAGGGTTAACTATATAAAAAAATAGTCTAACTTGATAGTAAACAATATTATAGAATATACCTCAATTTCCAGTTAGAAAATAGCGAAATATTATTGGAAATAAAAATTATTAAAATTTAATAAGTCTTGGTCTAAGTTTTAGAAAGTACAATTTGTAATTTATATATTTAAATAAAATTTAGTAATTTTCTAAACATTCATCCTTTAAAACACGGGCATCCTCATTTGCAGGATTTATAAGTATGGCCCGGTTAAAACACTCTGCTGCTTTTTCAAACTCATCAAGCTCCATAAGGGCCACACCTTTATTGCTCCAGATAATATCATTTTTAGAATCTAGATTTAACGCTTCGTCGTAACAATTTAAAGCTTCATCAAACCTTCCAAGCTCTAAAAGGGCATTACCTTTACGATTCCATGTTGATGCATCAGGTGCTTCTTCAAAGCATAACTCCAATGCTTTATCATAAGATGTAAGCGCTTCTTCAGTCCTTTCTAATTCTGTCAAAATATTTCCCTTTGCATTCCATACATCAGGATTTTCAGGCTCTATTTCTAGAATCTTATCATAACACTTTAAAGCATCTTCAAATCTTCCAAGCATCTCTAAAATAAAGCCTCTCCAGTACAACACAGCAGAATTAGCTTTATTTATCTTTAAAGCCTTTGTATTGCACTTTAATGCTTCTTCAGGCTTATTTGAATTTAAAAGTGCTATTGCCTTGTTGTTCCAGATGAACTCATTCTCAGGATCATTTGCTAATGCCTTATCATAGTTTTTGATGGCTTCATCGAACTTACCTAAACGTGACAGATTGTCCCCCCTCTTATTTAAGAGATAAACATCATCAGGGTCGTGTCTTAAAGCTGCAGTATAACACATTACAGAATCATTGAATCTTCCAGAATCAAACAATATATCTGCTCTTTTGGTTATCAAAGCTTTTTCATCTATTTTTTCGCCTTCCCATTTATCAACCGGATACTTCTTAAACCTTATTACCTGGAACAGTGAATCATCATCAGTATCATCAGGATACATCTTTCTAAATTCTGCTTCCAGCTCTGCAGCATTCTCAAAACCCTCTTCTCTTGCAAGATTATCATCTTCAATGATATCTTTAAACTCCATAATCTCTACGCCAGTTACTTCAGCTTCAAATAGCTTTTTACGCTCTTTAGATACGAGATTCCAGTAGCAGTGAAGACGATCCCCTGGAGAAAGTGGTTTTTTCCATAGTTTCCTTATTGTGGTAGTTTTTTTACCTGTTATAAGTTCTAGATGACTGCTTCCAAATAATAATATAGGCATATACAACCTCCGTCTAAAAATAGGCACTAATCCTTTTGTTAGTTGATATTTGAAAATCTCTCAAAAATCTCCGATTTTTGTAAGCTTCGATTTTTTATGTTTGCGGAGTAAAGCATGCAAATCTCATATTTGCTGCAAAAAACTTCGTTTTTCTGCCCCGAAAACAAGTTTTCGAGGGCTATCACAATCTTTGATTGTGATGCACCAAACACTGCGTGTTTGAGTGCTCCAAAAATAGAAAATTTTTGAAAGCTCCGCAACTGCAAAAACCTTTCAAAAACCTTTGGTTTTTGAATGCACAAAAAACATAATGTTTGCAAGCTTTGATTTTCAACGGGAAAAATCATGGATTTTTCCATGTTATAGTAAGATTAATTAATAATTCGTTTAGTCCATTAGTTTGTTATCTCAATACTACTAAATAATATTGAACTACACCATCTAAAAGCTCCAGTACAATAAAAGATCAGCAACCAAATAATAGTTAATTAATTTATAAATTCATTTCCAAATTCTGCTGTTTTTATTTTCACTCTTTTTAAGAATGGTTTTACAGCCGCACCAATTTCTTTAAGTTCATCCCTTGAAGGAATAGGAGTGCCCTGTAGTTTTTTATCTAATACTCTTTTATCTCTGAATTGTTGAATTGTATATATATCCGTTGTTATACTTTTTGCAATTTCAATTATGTCTTGAGGATCCATTAAGAAAGGTACGTAAGTTGTCCTGCATTCAAGATATATTCCACTGCAAATTTCCATACTTTCTTTAACTTTATCCCCTATATCTGATCCTATAATCTCTTCGTACTTATCAAAAGGAGCCTTAATATCTAAAGCTACATAATTCAATAGATCTATAAGTTCAGAAAGTTTATCAGGAAAACATCCATTTGTATCCAGTTTAGTTTCTAATCCATGGTTTTTACAGTATTTCAAGATTTCTTTCACATCATCATACTGTATAAGAGCTTCCCCTCCAGTTATTACAACGCTGTCTATAAAATCAATGGAACTTTCAATTTTTTCAATGATTTCATCAAGTTCTACTGATTTTCCATTGTCTATGAGTTCAGGATTATGGCAATATGGACACTTTAAGATACAACCTCCTGAAAAAATAACAAGGGACATTTTTCCAGGAAATTCCAGGGAGGATACAATCATATCTCCTATCATCATTTAAATTCCAACCCCCAATATCAATTGATTACCCAATTAAATCTTCAAGTATTTCAATAAACCGGGCATCTTCTTCCATTTTTCCGACACTTACCCTTACCCAGTACTCATCCAGCCCTTTAAACGAAGCACAGTCTCTTACAATGACTCCCCTTTTTAAGAGCTCTTCTGCAAATTCGCTGGAGTTCATTCCAATTTCTTTAACACCTACAAGCAAATAATTTGATTTTGAAGGGTAAACCTCAAGTTTATCAAATTTAGACATGTTTTCATATAAGAATTCTCTGCTTTGAATTCCAATTTCTATGGATTTTTGTATGTACTCCATATCATCCAGTACTGCTGATGCTGCCTCATAGGAAAGCTTTGTAAGGCTGAATACTGGTTTTACCCTGTGCATGTATTCGATAAATTCCGGATTTGAGATTGCATAACCTATCCTCATTCCAGAAAGTCCAAAGACCTTAGAGAATGTCCGGAGCAGGAGTAAATTATCATAATCTTTTATTAGATCAACATTGTTAACTTCTGAAAACTCAAAATATGCTTCATCTGCAACCACAAGGGCATCTGTACTTTCAAGTACTCTTTTAATATCCTCTTTATCTATTAATGTCCCTGAAGGGTTATTTGGAGTGCATAAAAAGATTATTTTTGTTTTTTCAGATAAAGCAGCTATTATTGAATCCACATCAAGTTCGTTTTTTTCCATATCCCATTTGGCATATACTGGAACTCCGCCGTGAATTTTTAAAGTAAACTCGTAGTACATATATGAAGGTAGAGGGACTATAAATTCATCGCCGGGTTCTATTAATGTTTTCCCGAGTACATCTAGAATTTCATCTGCCCCATCTCCACCTATTATTATATTAGAACTGTCGACTCCCGAGTATAAAGCTAATTTCTCCTTTAAGGGTTCTAAATTTGTTTCAGGATACTGGCTTATTAAATGGAGACTATTTTTTATTGCTGCTATAGCTTTTTTAGACGGGCCAAGTGGATTCTCGTTTGATCCAAGTTTTATGATTGTTTCAGGATCGATATTATATTTTTGTGCTATTTCGGGGATTGATTTTCCCGGAACGTAAGGGTCAAGTTTTTTTACAGTTTCTTTTACTTTAACCATAGTGATCACCAGTTACTGTATTTGTATATAGTTTAAACATCCTTATATAGTTTAAACATCCTGCGATTCAATAACCGCTTTATAATCAATTATTCATTTTTTGCCAGTTGCGCGTACCTTACAGCATGATCCTTAATGCCTTCTATTTCTTCATCTGTAAGCTTTCGGACCGCTCTTGCAGGAGCACCGATAATTAAACTTCCTTCTTCAAATTCTTTTCCTTCTGTAACTAATGCTCCTGCCCCAACAATACAGTTTTTCATGATTTTTGCACCATTTAAAACAGTGGCATTCATTCCAATCAGGCAGTTATCTTCAATTTTACACCCGTGTAAAACTGCAGCATGCCCTACAGTCACATAATCTCCTAATTCAACCGGATAATTCTTTGATGAATGTACGACGCAATTGTCCTGAACATTAGAATATTTCCCAATAGTTATAGCTTCTATATCTCCTCTTAAAACAGCATTATACCATATTGAAGATTCTGCATCGATTTTAACATTTCCAATTATTTTTGAACCTTCAAATGTTTTAACACTTTTATTTACAGTGCTCATTTGGTTCACCTACTTAAAAGTTAGTTACTTTACGGCAATTCCATTTTAAACATGTTTAAACATGCAAAAACCATAGGTTTTTGTGTTTAAATAATCGAGAAATTATTTAAACATAGTTAAATCCAATTTTGATAAATTTATTTGCGTTATTCCATGATAAATGATAAATCTAATTATCATATTTTATAATCTTATATTCCTGTTTTACTAAAACAAGTGTATTTGAAGGTATATCTTCATAAATTATAGTACCAGAACCTACTGCTGAATTTATACCTACTTTAACTCCAGGATTGAAACTGGAATTTATACCTGTTTTAACGTTATCTCCAAACACTGCACCAAGTTTTCTCACACCACAGTCAAATTTTTCGCCTTTAATTTTCATCTTGATATTTTTATTATCAAAACGCAGGTTTGCAATGTTTGTACCTGCAGCAACATTACAGTTAGCTCCAATTACTGAATCACCAACATATGAAAGATGATTAACGTTAGTACCATCCATTATAATTGAATTTTTAATTTCAACTGCATTTCCAACATTTACATTGTTTCCAAGATAGGTATATTTCCTCAAATAAGAATTAGGCCCAATATCACAGCCTTCTCCAATAAAAACAGGCCCTAAAATGTAAGTTCCAGACCTAATGATACTGTTTTTTCCGAGAACTACTTTGCCGTGGATTGTAACTCCTTCTTCAATTTCACCCTGGATATCTTCTTCCATTTCACTTATGAAATGTTCATTAACATTTAGAAGTTCCCAGGGTCTTCCAACATCGATCCATTTATTATTAGATTTAAGCCCTCTTACTATCTTATTTTCGCCCATCTGAATTTTAAGGGAATCTGTTATCTCATATTCTCCTCTTTCAGACTTTTCTGTCCTGTCTATTGCATCAAAAATTGTTTTATCAAAAAGGTATATCCCTGCATTTATAAGGTTACTTGGAGCCTCTCCAGGAGCTGGTTTTTCAATAATATTTTTAATTATGTCATTTTCTATTTCTACAACTCCAAATGAAGATGGATCTTCAACTTCAGTAAGCATGAGAATTGATGAAGCTTCCTCTGACTTATATTTTGATATTAAATCTACAATAAGCTTGGGATCAACTATTATATCCCCATTTAGAACTATAAATTCATCATTAATCATATTGCGGGCAGAATTTATGGCATGTGCGGTTCCGAGTCTTTTTTCCTGAGTGATGTAATCAATGTTAACTCCAAATGAAGAACCATCTTCAAAATAATCTTCAATTGCCTCTTTTTTATAGCCTACAACCATTATTATATCTTTAATACCCGCATCTCTCAGCGCTTCTAAATTATACTGAAGTATTGGTTTTCCCCCAACCTGCAGCATTGTTTTTGGTCTTGTTAATGTTAACGGGCGCATCCTTGTGCCTTCACCTGCTGTAAGCAATACTCCCTTCATAATATTCCCTCTATAAATTCTCTGGATTTATTTCTAATTGATTGAGCTATTTCTACAGTTCTACCCTCTAAAGTAATCCTTATGTAAGATTCGGTACCCGAAGGCCTTATTAGGACCCAGCTCCCATCTTTCATGGAAATTCTAACTCCATCTATGAAATTGACATCATTTACATCTTCAAAATAATCTGGAAGTTCCTCTTTGACTTTTTCCATTATCAGTGTCTTTTGAATGTTTTCACATTCTATTTTATCCCTCACCGTTGGATAACTGGGTATTTCATTTAAAAGTTTAGAAAGAGGACCATATTTTTCCACAATTTCTATAACCTTAAGTGCAGAAAGTATTCCATCAGGACACATGCAGAAATCTGGATGGAGCCATGTACCCGAAGGTTCACCACCAAATGAAGCATTGCATTCTACTATTGCCTCTGCAACATGAACATCTCCCACTTTAGTACGTACTACTTCACCGCCGGATTCTTTCATACATTTATCCACACAGAATGACGCGTCAACAGTTGTAACTATTTTTCCACCAATTTTACTTGATACAAGGGCTAAAAGCTTATCAAAATCCGCCATCTTTCCTTCATCATCAATTGCAACCATCCTATCTGCATCACCGTCGTGTGCAATTCCAAGATCCGCTCCGGTAGCTTTAACAACTTTCATAAGTTCAGAAAGATTTGCCTCTGAGGGTTCTGGCATTCTACCCGGGAAAAATCCATCAGGTTGGCTGTTTAAAGTTAAAACTTCACAACCTGCCTTTCTAAGAACAATTGGAGATACAAAAGAACCCGCCCCATTTGCACAATCGACAACGACTTTAAGGCCTCCTTTAATATCTACATTGTTCAGTAAATCATCCATGTACCCTGAGATAATGCTGCTGTTATCTTTAATATCCCCTATATGTTCCCATGAAACTTTAGAGAAACTCTTCTCATGGACTATTTTTTCTATTGTTCTTTCCTGATCCTGGGTGTAAGCCATACCTTTTGGATTCCATAGTTTTATTCCGTTGTACTGGGAAGGATTATGAGATGCAGTTATCATGATTCCTATATCTGCATTGAGTTTCATTGCTGCATATCCAACCAACGGCGTTGGGACCATTCCAAGCCGAATTACGTCGCAGCCGCATTGTAATATCCCTGCGATGATTGCATTTTCAACCATCTTATTTGAAGTCCGTGTATCATACCCTATAACAGCTTTGCGCCCTTTTCCGCCAACATATGTTGCTGCTGCCATCCCGACATCTGTTATCAAATTTAAAGTGATTTCACTGCCTATTTTACCTCTGATACCTGATGTACCAAATAGTCTTGGAATCATATCTGTCATATAATACACCGTTTTTACTTAATTAGGCTCCAAATTTTTCAGACTTGTTCATGAAATCCATCAATATATTCATGATATCTGATCCTCTTATTCTGCATAATCCACCATATGCTGCTGCCCTTTCATTAAAACTGTTAACATTATCTACTTTAACTTCAGGTCCCTTTATGATAATAGGAACAGGATCTCCTGTGTGATCCATTACAGAAATTGGAGTTGAATGATCTGCAGTTAAAATGAAATAAAGATCATCTATTTTCATTACTTCCTCAATTACAGCGTCTACTTTTTCGATGAATTTCACCTTTTCTTCCATCTGCCCGTCGTGACCTGCTTCATCTGCGCCGTCTATATTAATTAATATAAATTCATAATCATCATTCTTTGCTGCTTCAACAATACTTGCAGTCATATTTTCAAGGTTGGTATCAATTCCGCCGGTAGCCCCTTCAACATCGATTAAATCCATACCAGTTATTTTTCCAATTCCTTTAATAAGCCCTGTTTCTGCTATGCATGCAGCTTTTACTCCATATTTTTCTCCAAATGGAACAATATGAGGAACTGCACCTACTCCTCGAGGTAAAACCACATTTGCAGGGTTTTCTCCGTCATTTATTCTTTTAAGATTTACAGGGTGATCTTTTAAAAGATCATATGAAGTTTTAACGAATTTATTTAATATTGCTGCTGTTTTTGCTGCTTCAGGAGAATCATCTAAAGGAACAACTTCTTTAGGAGGTTTTCCTTCATGTTTTGGATCGGCATCGGATACTTTATCAGATAATCCTGCTCCCCTAAGTACAAGTACAGCTCGGTGTCCTGTAGATTCTTTAAATATTATTTCTATATCTTCAAATCCTTCTAATTTTAAAGAATTTATAGATCCCGCAATTTCTTCTGTACCTTTTCTTATTCTCCCAGCTCTCCTATCTACAATAATACCATTTTCATCCTGGGTTGAAAAGTTACATCTAAAAGCTATATCTCCAGCTATAACATCTAGCCCTATTCCTGCTGCTTCAAATGGCCCCCTGCCAGTGTAAACTTCATAAGGGTCATACCCCAATATTGAAATGTGAGAAGTATCACTCCCTGCCCTTATGCCCGGGCTTATCGGATCCATGATACCATTTATGCCTATTTCGGCTAATTTATCCATATTTGGAGTGTTTGCAACTTCAAGTGGAGTTTTATATCCAAGATCTTTTATAGGACGATCTCCCATCCCGTCTATTATCATTATAATTCCTTTCACACTATCACCCAACTATGTAAACATTGTGCGTTATACCTATTAAACTATAAGAATTCCTAAAATTGCCCCTGATACAGTAGCTAAAAGATTAACATGTTCATTTGTAAGATAGTTCCTTGATTCAAGTACGGCTCCCAGAATACTGTCTACAAAACATCCGAAAGTACCGGATATAACTGCTATTTTAAGTGCGGTGAAAGGATCTGCAGATATTCCTAAAAGATATGCAATAATACCTATAATTCCTGCACCTATAATTCCTGCCGCAGTCCCCAGCGGAGAGATTCCCCCATCTGTTCCAGGCGGGACTTTTTTAAAAGTAGTTATAAGCCTAGGATGCTTATCTACAACTCCTATTTCACTTGCAAGTGTATCGGAAGTTGCAACTGCAATGGAACCTATAAAACCAGCATAATTTCCAAATGCCGCCATAACAAAAGGAACTATTCCATTAGAAATTACATTTTTTACGCTTCTTGTCCCTTCATAAATACCCATTTCCTTCTTGTATTCATGTTTATATTTGGTAAATATCAGGCCAAGAATCAGAAAAGCAAAAATTAAAAGAAGCCAGTTAACTCCAGCAGTAAAAATAATAATTATACCCATGATAATCATGAAAATGGATCCTAAAAGATCGAGGGCTCCTTTAAGGTATATTAAAAGCCCTACGATTACGAGTAAGATCACATATTCTAAATATATCATTTATCTCCCAGATATTGTCAGTAACTAAATAATTATGCTGGTTCTTCAGCTACTTGAGTTTTAATTATTTCAACTCGTTTTAAAGGATATATTTTCTTTGTTTCGTGGTATATACTGGATGCCATTTTTCCAGTTATTACCCCTTCTACAAATTCTGGGAAAGTTTTTCCATCCACTGCCTGTTGAATAAGGTTGCCCATAGTTTCCCTTATAAATTTCTGCTGGGATGCTTTTGCCCTTTTTACGGTTATTGCAATTATATGTACATTAACTTTGTAACCATCTTTTGTAGTTACTTCTGAAAGGCTATCTATTCTACTTGTTCCCCTTCTTATCATGCTTCTAACATAATCTGTTGTTACATGATGTCCAACAAACTTGGTGTTTGCTGTGTCTCCAGCCACATCGTTAATCTGGAAGTAAAGTTTAACGTATTGCTTGCTGAAATCACCAGTTAATTCTCTCATTGATGATTCAACTCTTCTTTTTAAGAGTATATCAGGATCTCGTGCAGGGGTGGTTCCTATTTCTGCCTCTCCAAAATCTTTAGGAGTCATAATTTTATACCATTGTTTTTCCTTCCACGTATCACGCACTCTTCGCCTTCTAGCTTTAGCCATATTATCACCTTTATAAATTTATTTAGAAAATACCGTCCCTAATAGACTTATAGAATAATTCCTTTGATTTATTAATAGATTATAAAAAAGGATTTCAATAAACTATTGGTAATAGATTAAATTAAAAATTCACTTAATATACAATCTCATTCCTAGTTTATAAATATATGGAAAATACATAGCGATTAAAACAGGGTTTTTATAGTAATTTTCCATTATTTTTAATTTTAAATTTATTTTTAAAAATCCGCCCAGGTTATACATTACTATTTAGCAGGGCTGCTATTTATACTTTAAAAAAAATCTTCGATTTTTTTTAAGGTTCGAAAATGTTGTCAAAATTTTATTTAAAATAAGGGTTTTTTCATGAAGTTATAATGCTTAACAAATCTTTCAAGAACATCTTCTATGCTCCCTTCATCTTCTACAAGCTGAATTCCAGCATTTTTAAGGCCAAATTTACCTTTTAAACCTGCTTGAACACATATAACAATTTCACAATCACTTATAGCAGCTAATGATTTTTGCCACTGGTGTTTTTCACCCTTTGTTTTAGGAGATTCTCTCTTTTCTATGAAATTCATATTTTTTTCATCAAATTCATAAATCATGAATCCCTGCGCTTTACCAAAATGATCCACATCTTTACCATTGGATGTTGCTACAGCTATTTTCATAATGATCACTTTTAATATATTTTAAAGTACCACTTTAAATTATTTATTAGATAGGTCTGCAAAATAATTTCTTACAGCTTTTCTTCCACTCTCAATTAATTCATCCATTTTCACAGGCGACATGTTAAAATCCAGCGCCCCTACGCCAACAGCGTCAATAAAAACAGTTCGGTCTATATTTTCCTGTTTGCTAAAAATAGTGTCGTAATGAATGTTTCTCATCATGCTGATCATGGCAGGGATATATTCCCATGCCCATTTAATTTTAGTAAATGGATGATTCATTACCCCTTCTTTTGTTGCAATGATAAAACCTAACGGATTAGAAACACTATCTAAAGGGTAATTATCGGTAGTTCCACCGTCTACAGCACAGGTACCATCTTTATATAAATCAACTGGTTTAAAAACTAGAGGAATACTCATACTGGCATGAACCGCATCTAATACTGGGAGATCAGGTGAATTGTTGTAATTATGAATCATAGTCTGTTTCCTGGAGATATCACAGCAAACTACATTTAATTCTATGCCTGTTTCTGCATATAAATCGTTGAAAGTGATATTTTCAGAGAAATCTTTACCAGTTATAAGACCTGATAAAAAATTTCGGGCCACCATCCCATCACAAAATGCACCCTTGCTCAGTAAACGCGCCACAAGACCTGCAAATTCTAATTTATGTGACTCATGGTTTTTCAATAACTCATTCATGTTTATACCTTTGCCACAATCAAGAAATTTTGAAAAATCTGTTTCTTTGATGATCTCAATTATTTCATCTGTTTCATATCGCAGCGCAAATACCAGAGCGATTATAGCACCTGCAGATGCCCCTGCAACTGTTTTAACCTGATTCAACACTCCAATTTTTTCAAGTTCGCCAAAAACACCCGCATAAGCCATTCCGATAGCACCGCCACCACTAAAAACAAGAGAATCAATTTCATGGACACTTTTCTTATCTTTATATTTTAAATTCATAAATATAAACTCCATTACAGTTAAAAATACAGTTCTAGCTTCAGATATGTTTGCTATTAACCATAACCTTTTAAAGAGAAATATATCTCAAACTATTAAAGCAGATCATAAGTTGAAAAAAATTAAATAGTATATTTAAAATAATTATTCGCTTATTTTTTTAATTAAATTAGCCACATTAGATCCAAATCGCCTAATAGTCTGCATTCCCTCATCATCATCCTGCACATCTCCAGGGGCATGGCCAAATACCATGTTCCAGTAAGTTGAGCCTGGAACAATCATATCATTGATAAAGAAAAACATCAGCATTTCCTGTATTGTTGCTGTATGTCCCCCTCTTCTTGCAACAGCTATTGGACCTCCCACTTTCCATGACAGAAAATTATCAGAAGCCATCGAAACCATTCCAATCCTTTGGAGTGCAGACATCACATCCCCACGGGCGGTTCCAAAATAAACTGGTGCCCCTACAATAAAACCATCTGATTCTCGAATTTTTGTTATAATATCATTTAATCCATCATTAATTGCACATTCGTTTAATTCTTTGCATCTTCCGCATGCAATGCATGATTTGATACTTTTTCCTACAAATGAAATTATTTCAACATCTAAACCCTCATCTTCTATTGCACTTGCACATTCTTCAAGTACTTGATATGTATTTCCACTTGGTCTTGGACTAGCACATAGTAAAAGAACTTTTTTCATTAAATTGTTCCTCCTAATACATCTATTCACTACTTTGTGGATTGGTCAATGGAGCTAATAAAGTTAAAGGTAACCCATCAGTAACCAATTCATTCTTTACTTGTTATTAGCCATTGCCCAATCGTTCCTATAATTCAAGATCATTGTATTATTTAATCTTTGATTTTTATATAAAAAAATTTTATCTCCCCAAATTTTATATGCAGCGCCATATAATATCGTAACACGATATATTTGAAGGCAAATAAGATGATTATGGATACATACTAATCTCACCAAATAGCCAAATATAACAATTAGAGCAACACATGAGGTATATAATTGAAAAAAGGAAATATAACCGAAATATTGAGATATTGGGAACACATAAATAAGTTAATACGGTTAAAACACCGCGAAACAGCTCAAAAATATGAGTTAACATTTGAACAGTTCCATTTGATGATAGAACTGGATCACCATGCTGAATTCAGGCTTGATACCTATCAATTACCACCAACAGTGGGAGAAATTGCAGCAGACATAGGAAATGCTCCCCATACATTATCTGAACGCATTAAAAGACTCGAAAAGAAAGGGATGGTTAAAAAGATAAAAGATGAAGAAGATTTACGGATAAATCGAGTTATGCTTACTGATAAAGGCCAGAACCTGATTGACCGCATAAAAAATGAATCAAACAATATCTTCATTTACAGTGCACTTGAGGAAATGGATGAAAAAACCTTAGGCAATTTATCAAATGGTTTAAAACAGTTGAATGAAAATTTACTCAAATAAAACCAATTAACTTAAAATTAAAGATTAAAATGAAATCTAATACAAAAAACATTTAACATGGAGATAAATCATGAACACAGAAAAATCTTGCAAGCAGACTACTAATATTGATAATAGAATACCTGCTCTGCTGGTGGCCACATTAGCTTCATTTTTTACACCTTTTATGGCATCTGCCGTCAATATTGCTCTTCCAGCAATTGGTTCTGAGTTTGCTGCAGATGCTATCATATTAAGCTGGATTCCAACAGCATATTTATTAGCATCTGCTGTTTTTGCAGTGCCTTTTGGAAGAATAGCCGACATACACGGTATGAAAAAGATATTTACATACGGTATAATCATTTTTACATCAGCAACCTTTTTATCAGGTGTAGCCCCCTCTGTAATTTCACTTATTGCATTCAGGGTTCTACAGGGGATCGGTTCTGCAATGATATTTGTTACAGGTTTAGCTATTATAACATCTGTATACCCTCCAAAAGAACGAGGAAAAGCAATAGGTATAAATATTGCGGCAGTTTACACAGGTTTATCAATGGGCCCTGTTCTAGGGGGAATATTAACACATTATCTCGGGTGGAGAAGCATATTCTATGTAATTATACCCTTAGGATTACTTGTAATTGCCCTTACCTCATTGAAAGTCAAAGGAGAATGGGCTGAATGTAAGGGAGAAAATTTCGATTATTTAGGGTCAATTATCTATGGTATCGCCATTATAATGTTGATGTATGGATTTTCAATAGTTCCCGAGACTTCAGGAATCATACTATTAATTTCCGGCATTATAGGAATTTTAGCGTTTGCAATGTTCGAATTAAGGGTTAAAAATCCTGTTTTTGAAGTAAGGCTCTTCAAAAATATAACCTTCGGATTTTCCAGCGCGGCAGCTTTAATTAATTACAGTGCCACATTTGCAGTTACATACCTTTTAAGCCTTTATCTGCAGTACATAAAAGGGTTTGATGCCCTATCTGCAGGACTAATCCTTGTAGCCCAGCCCGCAGTTATGGCAATCACCGCACCAGTAGCGGGAAGATTATCGGATAAATTCTCACCAGGAGCAATAGCATCGATAGGAATGGCAATTACGGCAGCCAGCCTTTACTTCCTGACATTCCTAGACAGCAATACTGGTCTTGAGTTCATCATAGTAGTTTTATTGATACTTGGATTTGGATTAGGATTGTTCTCATCACCAAACACCAATGCAATTATGGGATCAGTTCAAAAAAGATTTTACGGTATTGCATCAGCTACTGTAAGCACGATGCGTCTTATTGGGCAGATGCTCAGCATGGGAATAGCTTTGCTGATATTTTCAATAGTTATTGGAAATGTTCAGATACTGCCAAGCAGTTACCCTGCCCTGTTAGTCAGTATAAAAATTGTATTTACAATTTGTGCAGTTCTCTGCTTTATAGGCATATTCGCTTCACTGGCCAGGAAATAACTTTTGGCCAGTGCACTAAATTTTCAATTCTCATTTCTTATATTTTTATTTTAATTTGATTATTATCTCTTAAATCATGTTTAATGTTTTAATATTCTTATTTTATATAAAATACTGATATTTTAATGAAATATACTAATTTTAGCCATTAAAACACCAAATTTATTAGACCTACAGTCAATAACCATTGACATTTAGTAAAGTTTATATAACATTATGTAAAGTACTATTTACATGAGGAGATTTAATGGGGGACATTCTTAAAATAAATAAAAAAACATCATTTGTAATTTATATAGTTTTAGATACATTATTGGTTGGAATGGGAATGGGCGTACCATTTTTTTGTATATTATTTGGATTTCCAGCAGGATGGTATCTTTCAAAAAGTTTAAAACATCAAAAATTGCAGATCAATGACATTTCAAGCAGAATTTTAAAATATGCAACCCTCACATCTCTAGTTACGTTAGCATGGATGTTAATCATATGGGGGCCTATGATTACAATGCTGCAGAATCCATCTGCAAATTTTACAGATTTTGGAATTCCATTAATCCTTTATGACCCCAAGTTAAGCTTCATTGGATGGATTACCCTTATGATATTCATATCTCCATTTTTACAGCTGCTTATGACAGTTTTCGCTTCACACGTTGCTATATGGAGATTATTTAAAAAAAAACAAATGAGTAAAAATAACTAAAGGTGAAATCATGAATTCAAAGTCAGGAATAATCATGAAAATACTTTCAATTTTCGAATCAGGTTTATTTATAAAAATATTATCAGTTTTTATAACTGGGCTGTGGATTGCAGGCCTATTACTGGCAGATATTTACATTATTATACTGGCAGTTGTATTTTTAATTGCATTAAGTACCATTTTATATATCCATAGAGATAATTTGAAAGAAATATTCCAAAAAGATAGTAATGCTATTGTTGAAGATGAAAGAACCCAATTGATTAATGAAAAAGCCGCTACCATGACTTTAGGAGTCCTTATAGCGGTTATGATCTATGCAGGCATTGTAATTATTGCACTTAGAAACAACTATCCCCAATTTTTACAAGCAGGATATACTTTATTTTTAGCATCAATTTTATGTTTTATACTTTACTTTACATCAAGAGCATATTACACCCACAAATACTAAAATATTCATATAAAGGTGATATAATGGAAAATTACAAGATTGTAAGAATAATAATTACCATATTTGTTGCTATGATAGCAGGAATATCTGTTGAACTGGGAGAAATTATCCCCGCCATACTGGCCATTGTAATTGGTGCCATGGTATCCTATATCTACAAAAAAAATACCAATGAAACTTTGGAAGATGAAAGAATAATTAAAATAAGTGAAAAAGCCTCAAGAATGGCAATGGTACTCTTTTCCATTACAATAGCCATTATAGGATTGTTCTTTATTACCATGAGAAATCAGTACCCCAACTTTATCCAGGCAGGTTATACCCTTGCATATTCAGCTGTTGCGCTTTTAGGTTTATATTATGTCTTTTATGGATATTATAATAAAAAATACGGTTACTGATTCCTATGAAAAATAATCTGAAAGTATACCGGGCCATGAAGAACCTGACCCAGGAAGAACTTGCCAAAGAATTAGGCGTCACTAGACAGACCATAATTGCCATAGAAAAAGATAAATATGATCCTTCCTTAATCCTGGCGTTTAAAATGGCTAATTTCTTTAAAGCACAGATTGAAGACATATTCCTCTATCAAGAAGAATAGATAATAAAACTTATTGGAAAGTAATCCATATGGTTCAAAAAAACGCTCGCTGGAAAAGCTATTTTAAAACCAGGATGTATATTGCTTCATTTATCCTTGCCATGGTTGGATGGTTCATTTTGTTCGTTTATTTGTTCGGCCAGTTTTTTGAAAAGGAACTCATAATTTTAGAAGGGAGCATACAATCCCCTTTTTTTATATGGGGTCTCCGAATTCTCATCATTGCACTGGTTGTCCTTTTGATCAAAGAAAAAGGAAAAATTAAAAAATTATTCGAAAGTGTTAGGTGGGCAGTGTATACCACATATTTAATAGGCACTTTAGGCTGGTTAGCGTGGTTTTTAAGTTTATTTTCTAACTAAATTATTATAACTACAATTATGGTAACAAAGCATCGAGTATAAGTCAAATACATCCATTACCGGAGAATTTTTATGGAAACTTTAAAAAAATCACATGAATACAAACCATTTATAAAACTTTTAGGTAAAATAATAATCATACTAATCATCATACAACTTCTAAGGGCTTTTGTAATGGACAGCCTGTGGTATGTGATAAAACCCGGAGAAAATATAGTATTGTTCCAAATTTTAAATGGAATTTCGTTCCTTATTGTCGGAATATTACTTTTAGTATTGTTTAAGCCATCACTAAACGATTTGAGCCTGAATTTAGACGATGTTAGAAAAAGAACAAAAATAATTTACTTTGCAGGGATGATAGCGCTTCCAGTTTTCATAGTTTTACCTGTGGTTCTAGGAGCCGAGCTTGATATTATCCTGCTGAGTTTTATATTCGGACTTATTGTGCCTGCATTTGAAGAGCTTTTGTTTAGGGGATACCTTTGGAACAATATGCAGAATTCTCTTAAAGGGAAACATTCAGGATTAATTACATGGATTACCATTACTATTCTATTTGGATTATGGCATATTGGATACATAGATGTATTTCTAATCCATCCAAAAGAGTTTGCCCTGGTACCACTGTTAATAGGTAAGATAGAAGTTGGACTAATATTAGGGGCTGTTGTAGGTTTTATACGCCTTAAGACCAACAAAGTCTATGGATCTTTCTTATTCCATGGATTCTGGAATATTTTTGCACCTTAATAGATGAAAATTGGAGGTTTAAATTATGAAACAGTTGAAGTTTATTTATGATATTTATGAGTGGTACATATCCCGAAATCTCAAACCAGAAAACCTGCCCAAACATATAGCAATAATAATGGATGGTAATAGGAGATACACAAAAATAATGGGCAACATGGAAGTTATAGACGGACATAAAAAGGGAGTGAGTACCCTTGAAAAAGTTATGGACTGGTCCATTGAACTGGGAATAGAAATTATCACTGTTTATGCATTTTCCACGGAAAACTTCAAAAGGCCTCCCAAAGAAGTGGAGGGTTTAATGAAACTCTTCCAGAAAAATTTTGAAGATGTGGCGAAAAACCCTAAGATCCATAAAAATGAAGTCCGAATTAAAGCAGTGGGTAATCTAAATTTACTCCCAGAATATGTCAGGGAAGCCATTAGAACTGCAGAGGAATCCACAGCCCACTACCACAAAAAACATGTGAACTTTGCAATCGGTTATGACGGGCGTATGGAAATTATCGACGCTATAAAAAAGATTTCAAAGGAAGTAAAAGAGAATAAATTAGATATAAATGAAATAAACGAAGATATAGTTAATAGAAATTTGTATACCGCAGGTTTAGATGATCCCAACCTTATTATAAGGACAAGTGGGGAAGAAAGGCTCAGCGGGTTCCTATTGTGGCAATCTTCTTATTCGGAGTTATATTTCTGCGATAGTTTATGGCCAGAGCTTAGAAAAGTTGATTTTTTAAGAGCTCTCAGGTCGTATCAAGAAAGAGAAAGGCGCTTTGGAATTTAAATACACATTCAAATAAAATTGAAGTTGATGAAAATCGAAGATTTTCGAACATTAAAAATCAAAGATTTTTAAAGTATTTTACGTTTAGGGCGTTCAACAACACATGAAGCACTTTTATTTGGCAGTACCATATTTTGAGGCGTTTCAATACCTATTTTATCAAGAACTGCCCTTATATCAACTTTAGTACAGACACACCCATCTTTCAGGAGAGGGACTCCCTGACACGGGACATGGGATAAATTCATCATTGCTAAATTCAAGTCTTGATGACATGCAACACCTAAAACGCCCTTAAATTCATGGTTTTGAGCAATCTTCTTCAAAAAGGTTGATCCAGGTATTATAAACACATCGTATCCTTCATTTTCCGCTTTATTTTTTAAAACACCTATCACGCATCGATTACAGTCAGTGCAGTGAAGGCCGGTAGAGTCCAGTTTGGCCTCACATCTTGGACTTCTTAAACAATGGGGAAGTACTAAAATCTTATCTTTGTTATCTACATCATTAAAAGCCTTTTCATTAACTTTATTTCTTACTTCAACACCCATTTGATCCACAATTTTTTCATCTAAACCAACATTTCCTGCGAACTTTTTAAATAAGCCATAAAACACGTCTATTGTAAACAGAAGCAGCTTAGGAAAAATAAGGCGTTCCTGCTTTATAAGAATCCGTCCAAGGATAAGTGCTACCGATAGCAGACTTAAAATAAAAATACCTGCAATAAACACTATCTGTCCAAAAATGGTGTAAAATTCGTAAATTGACATATTGATCTAAATCTAAGTATTTTATGTTATATTAACCTAATGGTTATTAAAATTAGTTAAAAAAGAGTTATTTAGATTGATTATTCTTAATATTCAAAATTTTTCAACTTTGAATTTTTTAACAGTTCCTTCAACTTCAACACCGCCTTTCGATGCTGTTATTTGTGTATCTGAAAGATCATCACATGCACATAATATATCCTGTTCTGGATGAGTACCTGGAACTATATTACAACTTAAATTAATGTAGTTTCCTGCTGCTACAACCATCGGAAGCCTTCTGGAAGTTGGATGATTTTCTGGAAGAACAGTAATTGGAAAATTCATTTCTCTAAGTAAATAAAGCATACTTCTTATTCCTTTTTCAGCTTTTTTACTATTTTCAAATGCAGAAACTGCAATTATATCCTCGGGTTCAAGAAAAGCAACTATCTCTTCTTTATCAGGCGTACCTATAAATATCTGCTTTTTTTCTCCAGCCTTTAATATGCCCAGTTCTCCAGATTCTCCGATTAAAAATAAAATTTCGTCTCCAGTTATTCTAATGCTTCTACGTTGTCTGACTGGCATGATGGACATACTACTCTTTTTCCAATTCCTTTAAACTCGTTTCCACAATCCCGGCATCGATATCTTTTTGTTTTAAGCTTTTTCAGTTTAATATCTGCCATTGGTCCTCCAACTGTACACATATTATCACCAATTCTGCTTATGTAATCAGTATTATTTATTCTTTATGATGTAAATTTTAATAAAGAAGTTCAAATTAATAGTGATTTAAAAACTATTATGTCCATGATCCCCTGTTTATATGTCATATATTGAAAAATCTAGGATTTTTCACATTAAAATAAAAATTTTCAATCTTTACATATTTACAAAAATATGTTCTGTGAACTGGAAAACACGAAGTGTTTGCGGTTGAAAATCTTCGATTTTAAACCGGAAAAATTTTCTATTTTTCTGTCACAAAACCTTTGGTTTTGTGAACATGCAAACCTGAGCGTAAATAAATGTTGTTATTTACACTTCAGTAATCGGACAATTATCACAGGAGGTATTTCATACCAATCAAATTTATGTGAATTATCCTTACATTGAAAGACAGGTTCAGCGAATCCATTAATAACAAATCCTGCTTTAAAACACGTTTTGAACAACTGTGATAATGGTCTGTGATAATATAATTGAGGTACAGGCTGGTTTACAATTCCTATTCCTTCATGAACGCGAGGATTAATATATTCAAATAAATGAACACCCTTTCTTACACAAATTTCATTACCCGCGTCCTCTGTTTCCACAACCGTTCTCATAGAAGGAGATTGAAAACAAGGATGCATTATTGAAAATACAAATATTCCATTTATTTTAAGTAATTCATATACCATATCCAGAAGTGGAACGACGTCAGCAATATCCATAATTGCCATATTGGACACTGCTTTATCAAATTCGCCAAAATTTTTCAATTTCATTAGTTCTTCATAGTTTGTTGCGTCAATAACTAAAAAATCTATCTTATTTAGATAATCAAAACAGCGTTTTTGTGCATTTTCAATCATTTTACTGCTATAATCAAATGCAGTCACTTTAGCTCCAAGTTCAACTAACCTTTTTGAAAAATTTCCATTACCACAGGCTATATCCAGAACTTTATCTTCAGGACTAATAGAAAGAAGTCTTTCTGTTTCTGGCCTTATAATTTCTCTATGAAACTGATTACTGTACTCTCCCATCTTATTATCCCAAAAATCTGCGTTTTTCTCCCATCTCTTTTTGCTTTCATCAACAGTATCTGCCCAGTTGCTCATATTCACATCCCCAAATAAATTATCAATAGATACACCCCATATCTATTGATAGCCTTTCCCTAACTCTTATCAAACTACATTATTTTATTTTCCTTAAATTTCTAGATAACCGCCAGTTATTGGTTAAAATAATATTATTGATAATATATTTATGGATCAAATTTATAGTATTAATACTAACAAAAGTTCTAATTTAATAAATTAAAATTATTTCACAATAGAAACGGTGAGACTATTGAAAAACCTTATTTTTCCATTTTCGGCAATTGTAGGTCAGGAAAACGTGAAAAAAGCGCTTATACTAAACGCCATAAATCCGGGGATCGGTGGGGTCCTTATCAAAGGAGATAAGGGTACCGGTAAAACTACTGCAGTAAGGGCGCTTGCAGATCTTTTACCCTCGCTTAAAGTTGTAAAAGGATGCCCATTTAACTGTGATCCTGATGATGAGGAATCTGCATGCAATACATGCAAATCAGACAATGCAGAAATTGAAGAGAAGAAAATGAGAGTAGTAGAACTTCCACTCGGTTCTACAGAAGACCGCGTAGTTGGATCAATAAACATTGAAAAAGCATTAAAAGAAGGTACTCGGGCTTTAGAGCCAGGAATACTGGCAGAAGCCAATAGAAATATACTTTATATTGATGAAATTAACCTTCTTGACGATAATTTAGTAGATGTCCTGTTAGACGCTGCTGCATATGGAATAAATATTGTAGAAAGGGAGGGGATCTCAGTATCACATCCCTCCAGATTTATACTGGTTGGAACAATGAACCCTGCTGAAGGTGAGCTCAGACCACAGCTTTCTGATAGAATTGGCCTGCACATCATAGTGCACAGTATCATGGACATAGAAGACCGTGTTGAAATAATGGCAAGAAGAGAAGAATTTGAAAGAGATCCCACTGCTTTTAAAAGAAAATTCAGTACATCACAAAAAGAGATACTGGATGATATCTTAAATGCTAGAGCATTACTCAAGGATGTTAAAATTTCTCCAGAACTAATGAAAATAATAGCACATGTATGTGTTGACATGGGCGTTGATGGCCACAGGGCAGATATTGCAATACTTAAAACATCAAAAACTATTGCTGCTTACAATAAGCATTTAAAAGTTGATTATAATGATGTCGAAGAAGCTGTGATGCTTGTACTTGGAGAAAGACTTCAAAAATCTTATGATCAAAAAAAGATTAAACAAAAGCTTGAAAAAGCAATTTCAGATACAGAAGATGAACAAAAAGAAGATGAAGATCAAACCCAAGAAGAGCAAGATAATAGTGAAGGAGATTCTGAAACTGCAGAAAATCAGGACGAAAAAGCCTCTGATGATGAAAATCAATCCCAAGAAGGGCAAAATGAAGATGATAGTGGTTTAAAACCTGAAACTGAAGAAAATCAAGAAGAAGTCAATGATGAGGAAGATCAACCCCCTGAAGAGCATGGCAATGTAAACGTTACCCCCCATCCTACTGAGCAGCCTGAAGATCCTGAAAAAGAAAAAAAAGGAATCATTTTGAAAAGTATTGAAGAAGAAGGAACTCCTGTAGATTCTGATGACGACGAAGTCGATATTAAAAAGCTCCTTAAAATGAAAGGTAAAAAAAAGAACAGGTTGTATGGAAAACGGGTCGATTCAAAAACTCAAAAAGGGAAGTACATAAAAAGTAAAATTCCTAAAAATGTTTCAAATGATATAGCAATAGATGCAACTTTAAGGGCAGCTGCCATTAAATCAAACGGCAGCATTAATGTTAAAAATGAACATATACGCCACAAGGTTAGAAAACATGGCGCAAAAGCATCAATAGCTCTTGTGGTAGATATAAGCGGATCTATGTTTTCACAAAGGAAAGCAAATAAGATTAAAGGTATTTTAAATCAATTGATTGAAGATATAAACCACCATAATGATAAAATAAGTGTTATTGGATTTAAAGGTCAGGAAGCTGAAGTTATAATCCCAACAACAAGAAGAGCTTCCTCATTTAAAGAACAAGTTGATAATATACGTGTTGGAGGCACCACTCCCCTTGCAGCAGGCCTTAAAAAAGGGTTAGAGCTTCTTAAAAAGGAAAAATTTAAAGAGGAGTTCGTCCCCATGATGATTGTACTAACAGACGGCATGCCGAATGTAGGCATCAACGACAGGCCTGCAGAAGATGCCCTGAAAATTGCTGCAGACTTAAAAGAAAATGAGATACATACTATCATTGTTAATTTTGAGAGATCAGTTAAATACGGGCGAGATATGAATATGGAACTTGCACTGGCATCTGGCGGCCGTTATTATGATTTAGAAGATATCAAAGACACAAAATGTGTTGTATCACAGATTGTTGAGCAGGAAAGATCCGTTTTATAAATGTACAACTGTAAAGAACTTATATAGACATCATAGATACAGCATCTGCGTTATAATGCCAGTTTATTCATTTTTAACTTATTTTCCTTTGAAAGTGTAATTTTCAAGGGTTCCAGCCATTCCATTTCTGCTCCACCTCCAGTTCACATCTATGCGCAATGGAAATATAATCATATAGCCTGTTTTCTTTTATTCTACTTACCATTCCCGACATTTTACATATCTCATCATACACGAGGAAAAGTATTTTACTTCCTTTACTCCAGCCGCCAACATAATGTGAATCTGGAATGAACACATCCGTCCATTTTTCATAAGTATCCTATCGAGCATGGTCTTCCAAACCTTTTCTTTTGGTGCATCTATGACAATTGAAAAATGCATTTTCTCCATTATTTTTCCTCCATTTAAATATCCAAATTCTATTTTTGCATCTTTTCCAACAGCTCATCAAGGCGATTATACGAATCATTAACTCCTTCTTCCATTCCAGACTGGAGCATTCCATCACGATCTTCAATTGTCAGAAAGACAGATTGAGATGTCATCTTTGTTCTGCCGCCAGTTAACGTCTCAAATATAGTCTTTTCAAGGATAACATGACCAGTTTCTGGAAGTCCTTCAAATTCAAATGTGCCAATGATTCTTTCTGGAGCTTTAACTTCATGATTTACTCCATGAAATGCAAATTCATTCCCTTCAGGATCCTTTTGAATATATCGCCAGGACCCTCCGTTTTTCGATTCAAATATTTCAAGATTAGTTTCAAGTTCCCTTGGCCCAATCCACTGCACATAAAGATCTGGATCTGTGTATGCTTTAAAAACAAGTTCCCGCGGCGCATTAAACTCCATTATAATAAAAATTTCCTGTTTTCCAGGTTCTGCAGTAATTTTTGTTTTATTATTCGCCATTTTTTCAGCTCTTATACCAATTCCTTTCTCATTTAACATTCCAATTTTAACTTTTCGCCAGAAGTTCGGCGAGTTTATCTAATGATTCATTCCAGCCCTGCTGCATATCATTTAATTCAGTCTCACTGAGCCCTTTAATATCCGAATGTTTCACAATTAGCTTAGTTTTGTTATCTTGTTCTTCAAATGTTACTGTGATCGACATTTCCCGTGGAAAATCTGCACCCATTCCATAATACGTCGCTGAAACAGTGTTGCCTTCCTTATCTGCGAAAGAATCAGTCATTACCAGCCGTTCCGGTTCGACTATCTCCAGGTAAACCCCCTTACTGCAGAAATCTTGCCCGTCAGGTGCCCTCATGCAGCTGAAGTATTCACCTCCCTTTCGGAGATCTATCTTAGAGATAGGTGTTGTAAAGTCTTTTGGCCCCCACCACTGCATGAACATGTCAGGATCCGTCCATGCTTTCCATACAACTTCACGCGGCGCATCTAAATCACATGTGAGAACTAATTCTTTTTCATCTGCCATTTGTTTCAACTCCTTTTTTTGCTCGCTATCTACAAACTTAATAATCAATTAAAGTCATATAGTAATAATAAGTACTTCAAAAATTATAAACTTATCTTAAATCAAAATTAGACCATTTATTTAGAGAATTAATTAATGGTAAATTTAATATAACAAAAAATCATAACTAGTAATGTCTTTTGTTTTTGAATTCAAACTGAAAAAATAATAATGGCTCTAAGCTAAAATAATATTAAATGTGTTTTGAAAATGAAAATCGTTGTTTATCATGCAGAAGAGTGCGACAGGAAAAAATGTACTACAGTTAAACTTGGAAAACAGGGAAAAGTTAAAGTAGTCACAAAATTAAATCAATTACCTACCGGTGCAATTGTTTTAGATCCTTACTCCCCAAAATCATTATCTGTTGAAGACAGGGAGACAGTGATGGAAAAAGGGCTTGTAGGACTTGATTGCTCCTGGAAAAGGTTAAATAAAGTTCCTTATAGAATAAAAACAGGTAAAAACAGCAGATCACTGCCTTTCATGATTGCTGCAAATCCCACCAATTATGGAAAGCCATGTATATTATCTACTGCTGAAGCAATTGCAGCAAGTTTTTATATAATTGGATTTAAAGATATAGCTACCGATATTATGTCGGGGTTCAAGTGGGGACCGCATTTTCTAACGCTCAATGAAGAGCTTTTAGAAAGTTATTCTAAAGCTAAAAGCAGTTTAGAAGTTGTAGAAATTCAAAATGAATATATAAGTTAAAAATATATTTATATAAAGAATTGACTAAAAGACGAGTATAATCAAGAACTCAATTTTAAACTGTGTTAAAACAGATGATAAAGGAGGCTAATAATGGCTAGATTTGAAGAAGCAGAAAATAGAATATTCAATATCAAAATATGCTTAAAATGTAACGCAAGAAACCCACCAACTGCAAAAGTATGCAGGAAGTGCGGATACAAAGGTCTAAGACCAAAAGCTAAAGAACCAAGGGGATAAATAAATTCCTTAAAGTTCAATTTGGGAGAGTATAACCTCCCATTTATATTTATAATATCCATTTAACTTAATTAACTATTTTCTTGATGATGCTAATGAATGTCGAAAATTACATTAGAACTACACTTGAGGATCATAAATTACATTTAACACTTTTAGATCCAGAAGAGCAGAACCCTGAAGAAGCTGTCAGAATAGCTAAAGAAGCAATTGCAGGAGGCAGTGATGGCATAATGCTCGGCGGATCCACAACAGAGCCTGAAGAACTCGATGCAACTGCAAAAGCGCTGCGTGAAAATGTCGACGTCCCAGTTATTCTTTTTCCAGGTAATATAAGCGGTGTAAGCAAACATGCAGATGCCATATTTTTTATGAGTCTTCTAAATTCAACGAATCCCTACTGGATAATAGGTGCTCAAGCGTTAGCAGCTCCAGGTATTAAAAAAATGGGGATGGAAATCCTTTCTATGGGTTATCTTGTTGTTGAACCGGGCGGAACTGTTGGATGGGTTGGAGATGCTAAATTAATTCCAAGGAACAAGCCAGATCTGGCAGTAGCATATGCAATGGCTGCAGAATTCTTTGGAATGAAATTAATCTATCTTGAAGCTGGTTCTGGAGCTAATGAACATATTCCTGAACAGATGATTGCAGGGGTCAAAAAAATGACTGACATAATTGTAATTGTAGGTGGAGGAATACGCGACGGAGAAACCGCTGCAAAAATTGCAAAAGCAGGTGCAGATATTGTCGTGACTGGAACTGTAGTTGAAAATAGTTCTAATGTTAAAGATAAAATTGAAGAGCTGGTTAGTGGAATTAAATCAGCTTAAAATTATTCATTTTTTATATAAATATGCTTTTTTTCATTTAATTCTTACTTTAATTTAATATTTATTGATTATCAACTATTTATATGGTTTATTATTTTTGATTATTTAAATATGTCAATATAAGAAATTATATCATGTAAAAATCCAATATTATCTATTACTTATATTCTATTTTAAAGAGAATTTCAAATAGAAATAAATAATTTAAATAATATAATAAAAACGGTGAAAATCATGGCAGAAAGCACTTGCGAAGTAGAAGGATATGATATGATATCTAAAGAACTTAAAGAAAGACTCGGTTTAGACAAATCTCCAGTAGCAATAAAATTCGTTTTAAGGGAAGAAGACATTCCAGAGGGAATAGAAAAAATAGACGAAAACATAAGGCACTGCGAAATGGTCCAAAGGGCAGCTCAGGGCGCCATGTTCTATGCAACAAACGATGAGCAGATGTGTAAAGGTGGAGCATCTGCTATTGGACTTATGGAAGCTCCAGAGAAGATAAAAACAGGTGAATTTTACCAGAGCCTTGGAAGGTTCTCCAGCCTTGGAGCTGCAAAGCGTACACTCGAGGAAATACCAAAAATAGACCCTATGATGAAAGCTGTAATCTACGCGCCTTTAGAAGACATTAAATATAGTCCAGATGTAATTGTAATAATATGTACACCTGTTCAAGCAATGAAACTTGCTCAAGCTATGGTCTATACTCGTGGAGGTAAAGTAGAAGCAAGCTTTTCAGGAATTCAATCTATATGTGCTGATGCTGTGGCCGGTCCGTTCACTAAAAATACCGCAAATATAACCATGGGATGCAGCGGTTCAAGGGGATATGCAGATATAAAAGAAGATGAGGTAATTGTCGGTATGAACGGTGAGAATATAGGGTGCGTTGTAAATGCACTTGTATCCATGAAATAATAACTGATAAATAGGTTAAAGGGGGATTAGATGGCCGAAACAAAAATATTTGAAATATTGGATGAGGCTAAAGAACTGGATGCAAAAATAGCAAAATATAAAGATGTGGCAGATCAGGACATGATGATGGTCTGGATGGACAACATACTGAAACTGGTAACCAAGCTTGGAAAAGCAGAGGAAGAACTGCAGGAACGATTTGAGATGTTAGAAGACAGTTTAGAAAAATAAATTTACTTTTTTTATTTTTCTCTAATGTTTCAATCCATTTCAAAATAATGATTAATTATACTTCTTTTTAATATCAACATCACTTCATCCACTAACATGCCCTCATTAGATTCAGCAGCTGATCTTTTAACAGTTTCAAGATGATACAAGACATGCTTAACTATTCTTTCTTTTTCTGTTTTATCCTGATTTTCATCCAAATACCACTTGTAATCCCTAACTACTCTTAAACCCGCTCTGAATATCCCCTAATCATATTTCACCAATGAAGCATTCATGATATAAATAATTGGTGGTATTGGGTCATCTTTTTCTATTAGTTTCCCATCTGCACTGGCAGCTGCCAAAATACTTTTCTCAGTAATTCTTTCTGTAAGTTTACCAATTACAGCAGAAGGTTTCAGAAGGTCCAAAATATTCCGTATATAAGGTATCAAAGCTATAAATGCAAACATGCTGATGTAGTATGCAAAAAGAATATAATTTTCAAGGTGAAATCCTGCTTTGAGTGTCAACTATGAGTTTCAGTAAAGTTACACAGTATGCTATGGCAAAAATGTAAACCACAATCAAAACCCAGAGGTCTGGAGTTCTCTTGAATATATCAATTACTTGGAGAAGACGATGCAGCAAGCTGCACTGCTACTAGACTTAAAGTAACGACTATAGCTAAATAGTAGCTTCGATTTCAATAAAAGAACTTAATATATAACGGGCACTGTCTATACCTGTATAAAGTAGCTTAAAATGATAAAAGAAGATATGAAACCAGTGTAACCATTACAAAGATAACTAAATAAATCGTCAATCCACGCAGCCAATCATTTTAAAATGAAACATTAAGCACCATATATTATTATAGTTCATTATAAAGCACTTTCTTTTCTCTAAACTCAATCTAATTTTTTTTTATACCTTACCTTCTCTCCATCATGAATACTTTTTTCCTTTATTATTTTGTTAATCTTTTCTAAGGAAGACTGAGCGGCTAAGCTTGTTTCTTTAACTTCCAGTTCTTTTGCTCTTTTTCTTATATTTTCAAGGGATTCTTTGGCATGTTTTAATATACTATGGGCAGCTAAAACGCTTAATTCACTCCATACAGCTATTCTTCCAATTTCCCACAAATATTCAGCCACGTCATTTGTATTTTTGCTAAATTCAGATTCTAAAGCAGCTGTGCCCAAATTAGAGAGATAATTCACTATCCTTATGGTAGTCTTAGGGAGATCATTTCTTGCCGTATATCTTCCCATATTCCCCATGGAATTTACTGCACTGGAAACCGACTGCTCCAATTTTTGAGTTATTGCCAACTTCCCAATTCCGTAGATAGTTCCCCCCATCCAAACTGTTTCTTCCAATCCACGTTGAGCATGTTTAGCTGCATCTATAGCAATAATTCCCAGTGAATTAACCGCTACGCTGGTTGCAAAATCAAGTTCATTTTGAGCAGTCCATCTGCCAATTTCCCCTATTAAATCAGTTGCCGCTGCTCTTATATCAACCATTTCTCGATTTATAGCCAGTCTAGCAATATTTTTAATGGAATTAACTGCTTCACCCACCACGCTCTCAATCTTATTTTCCATGGCCGTTTTTCCAATTAAATAGATAGTAATTACTACTTCCATAACAGAATCTTCGTCATCACGGCTTGCTGCTAACTTTCCAACCCTTTCCAGATGAGTAAATATGTGCTTTACTACTATACCCTCTTCCCGCTCAAATTTTCCATTTTTAAGTGTAGCCATCATATAATTTTCAAGTACATTCAATCCATACCTCATTGTTCCATAATCGTATTTCATCATTGAGCTGTGTATAATATCAATTACAGGTTGAACTGGATCACTTTCAGTGTCAATAACCGGTCTCATTATATCTGAATAAATGTAAGAATAGCTAATATCATTTGAATCAGCACCAACAATTTTTTCAGATTCTTGAACACCGGCTAAAATGTTTTCATTTGTTATCCTTTCAGCAAACCTATCTACTACTGTTGAAGACTTCATAATCTCAAGAGACCCTAACAAATAAGGTATTAAAGCACCAAATGCAAAAATACCAAGAAAATAAGCAACCCAAACACTAATCTCAAAATTTAAAATACCACTTGCATGAATAGCATCTATAGCATTTAAAACTGTTAATCCATAGCCAATGGCAATAATATAAATTCCCACAATCAGCCAGATTGATGGAGAATCCTCAAATATATCTATAACCCTAGTTGAATAAGAAGAAGCAGTTAACTGGAGAACAACGAGTGTTAATGTTATGACTATAGCTATGACGGTGGCTTCACTTTCAACAAGAGTAGACAAAACAAATCTAGTGCTTTCAATAGATTTATAGATGAATGCGGGCGAGAAATAATACAAAATAAAAGAGGATATCAGTATTAAAGAACCTGAAACCAAGAAATATATTCTTAAACTCCGGGATAATCTAGCTAAGAAGAACAAATTAAGCACCAGTATACTATCTAGTTTTAATGTTTAAAATAATAATTTTATTACAGAAAGTAATTTAACCAGAAATGTTTTTTTCCAAGATATTAAAGTGATTATCAAGTTTATTGATGTTTAAAAGTTTCACATCATATAAAAACTCCATAAAATGTAATCTTCAATTTGACTATAAGATCCTGCTCTTACCTTTTTAAAATATTTTAAGCATCATGTAAAAAAAAATAAATCTAAAATATGGGGAGAAGATTAGTCCCTCAAGCCCAATTCAGTTACTTTCTTCTCAACATCAGTCTTGTCTGGAATAAGGTAATATATTCCATTAACACGCTGGCTTTTCCCAGTAATTATCTCAGTCGGAGCATCATTTATGTCAAAATCCAGAAGAAGTTTTCCAAGCCTTACTGAGTCATAAATAGGAACATTTGTATGTGTATTTTCACTCAACTGGCTTAAAATAGATGGCAATTTAGGTAAATTAGAAGTTTCTAATGACTCCCTGATAATTTCTGCAATAATCTTTTGATGTCTCTGCACCCTTCCAATGTCTCCTTTACTGTCCTGTCTAAAACGCGCGTAAAGCAACGTTTGATCTCCATTAAGTTTATGTACGCCTGCAGGTGCTAATTCCGGCCGGTAATCAGCGATTTGTGGTTCGACATTGACATTAATTCCGCCCAGAGCATCCACAATACTTTTGAACTCTTCAAAGTCTATCACAACATAATAATCTATATGTACGTTCAAGAAATTTTCTACAGTAGTGGTTGTCAAGTTAATTCCACCATAACCATAGGCAGCATTGATCTTATCCATACCATGTCCCGGTATATCTACTTTACTATCCCTCGGAATAGAAAGAAGGGAAACTTTCTTTGTCTTCTTATCAATGGAAAGAATTGTTATAGAGTCCGTATTACCCGAATAAATTGAATTTTGAGCATCTCTACCCAACAATAATATATTTATCTTACCACCCGTTTGTTGATCTGTAAGTTCAAATTCAACCAGGATAACTGCAGTAATTGAAACCAATATCAATATTATAACTATAAGAGCTTTTTGCCACCTTTTCATTTTAACCCCTCTCGCATATCATACTTTAAAATCCGTTAAAGCTTTAAACAGCTTGGTATTTATTTTACAAAGACTTCAAATTATTAAGTCCGTTTATAATTTTTTATTAAAAAACCCAAATAATAAATCATTTTCTACATTTTAAATAATCATTATACTTATTTATGTTTAAAAGTTCCATATCATCACGGGGAGGGACCCCATAAAATATAATACGATTTTTAACCATTTTTCTCAAAATTGGGTTCAAATTATCTTTATTTCCAGTTAAATATTTTTTTAAAATATCTGTGTGGCATGCAAATGGCATTCCAAGACCTTCTGCACTATCCAAATATCCTGATTTTCCCCTTGCAAGAATTGAAACCGTATTTTGGGGTTCGGGGCTATTGAATATTTTCATTACAATATTTTTAAAAGTTTCAGATGATACCGTGGGTTGATCTGCTGCAACACAAAGGCAAAAATCATTTTCAGCCTTTTTAACTCCATTTAAAAGAGATTCCGATAATTCAACATTAATTTCATGATTTATGACTATTTTAACTCTTTCATCATCAAATTCATCCAGTACGGATATTATTTCATCACTGAAGTGTCCTAAAACAACGATACATTCGTCGACACCAGCATTTAACGTATTTTGAAGTGTTTGTAATATTATTGGATTTCCACGAAAATCAAGGAGAAGTTTATGCCGAATTTCCATTCCACGAGATCTAAAATCTTCCCTCATTCGCCTATTTTTACCTGCCGCAGTTATAATTGCTGATACCATTTAAATCACATTAATATTACAAACCAGTTAGTTATTCCATTAAACACGGAATATAAAATTTAAAAGTTATAAATAATAGAAAAAAAGGAAATTTAAAATTATTCCTTTAAATCAATTAGGAACAAGTTCAATAACCTTAGTATATATGTTCATACTAGTTCCAGACCCTTCAGTCCACATTAATATCTTAATTGGGTAATCCTTAGTATTTGTAACTGTTATACCAGTAGCAGGGTTATAACCTAATTTTACAGCATATTCCCCTGACTGCATGCCAACTGGGAGTCCCAATCCGGCATCAAATAGTGCACCTCTCAGCGACCTTGCTGCAGGGCAAACACCATGAGTTACCCATCCAGCTGAAACAGTTGTATCAGAAACTCTTTCAAATCCTACTGTTTCCTTTCCTGATGAAGTTGTGTGTGGTGGAATTATAGTTCCATTCCATGCTTCTGCAAACGAATGTGCATTATATGCCCTTTTTGCATTATCATACTCAGCATAATAACCAACTGTATCTGCTCCAGTTCCAATGACTTTTTGGGTTACAGAACTATTATAAGCAAGTATTGGCAATCCTGCAGGATAATTTTCCATGTAATCTAATACATCACTTCCAAATAAGGATTCAATATTTTCAGGCGTGACCAAATTCCTTCCATCGTTGAACTTTGAAATTGCATAATCTAAAGTTATACTATCTCCAGTGCTGGCGCTTTCATACCAGTCTTTAAGAGTGTTTACGCTTACATAATCATGAGGCACAGTACCATTATTGATCTGATCGTAAGGCACTACTTTTACAGTGTTTTTTCCTTCTATTATTTTCAAACCATCATTTGTCTTAACTCCAAAGGTATAAGAAGTTTTATATCCATAAACAAAATTACCAGGGTAAGTAACAGTCAATTTATTATCTGTAACCGCTAAAATTCCAGGACCACTGAATCCCTGTGCAACTCCTTCTTTTGATATACCAGTACTTGTAAGCTGATCAGTTGGAGTTTTAACTGTACCCGTAACCACCGCATCTATAACATCTAAAAATTCCATGTTACTTATATAATACCCTAAGTATTCAGGATGATAAAGTAAAGGAACCTTTCTAATTTTACTATCATCTGTAACCTGAGTTCCGACTATAACAGTATCGCCTACACTCAAAGAAGTGATGTCTGTTGGTCCCTGTTGTGGACAGTAAGTTCCCACAATATTTCCAAATGGATACATGGCCAGTGCCAGTAAAATAAGTACAGCTATGTTAATTTTTGAATTTCCCAAGTATTTCTGAAGAATATTTAACTCCCCCTTCCCCTATTATCAGAATGATATCCTCTTTTTTCGCTTCATTTATTGCTAAATTTAAGCTCTCTCCCACCTGTACCTTACTTGCGCCTAAAGTTCCTATTTTAGAGCCCTTTTTGCTAGATTCTGTCAATATAACATGGTTATTAACATTAATCTTAGATGAAGCTTTTCTACTAGCATTCGATGCTACTACTATAACATCTGCATCTTTTAATATTTTTGCTATTTCTATATCTCCCTCAATTCCACTTTCAGAGGATACAGTATTTACAACGATTAATCTTGAGGTTTCTGGTTTTTCTCGGATTAAAGTTTGAATTATTGCTTTAACACCCGCAGGATTATGGGCATAATCTATTATTACCTGCTTCCCAATATCAACTTTCTGAAATCGGCCTTTTACACCTTCAAAAGTCTCAATACCCTTAACAATATCATTAAAATCAATATTAAGCGCTGTAGCTCCGCTTGCTGCGGCAAGGGCATTGTAAACATTGTGAACACCTGCCTGTCTGAGTTTAACTTCTGCAGTATTTGATCCTATAACAAGTTTAAAAGAGTCATTCTTTACATCAAATGCTTTAACATCAGGTTCGGGGCGTTTAAATCCACAAGAACATTTATAAACTCCAAGATGACCCAAATAATGTAATGAATATTCAAGTTTTTTGCCACATAGAGGGCACTCTCTTATTTCAGGATAAGCTTCTATTTCCAAAGCTATATCCTCAATTCCATAAAAAAAGATTTTATGAGATGTATCATTACTAAAACCAGTTACTACAGGGTCATCTGCATTGAAAATTAAACAGTTGGCAACATCTACAATCTCTCTTTTACAGCTTATATAATCCTGGAAGTTATGGGATCCACTTAAATGATCCTTAGAAATGTTGGTTATAATCCCTATGCTTACCTCAGATTTAAGGGCGCAGTTTTTAATTTCATTAGGATTTCCATGAGTACCTATCTCTAAAACAGCGACATCTCCCTCAAGTCTTGCCTGAAAAGAAGGTGTTAATTCCGTATTTCCCTGCATTTTCAGTTTATGTTCAGGAGTTCTATATCCGCTGAGATTTAATATATTTTTAAGCATCCATGTTGTGGTGGTCTTTCCGTTGGTACCTGTTATTCCAACCACAGGTTTACTTACTTTACATGTGCTTAAAATCTCATCCACACTTATTATATCTGCGCCTGTAACGCTCTTTATTTTTCCAATCAATTTGTTATTTTGAAGTAAACTTGGAGCAACTACAATTACATCTGCATTTTTCAGGATGTTTTCGTCATGTTCTCCAAGATTGAGTTTTATCCCCTCTTCTTCAAGGATATTTATCTGCGGACTGTCTGTTGAAAGATCAGATACCGTGACGTCAGCACCGTTATCCTTTAAAACCCTTGCCATTAAACTCCCAACAGTTCCGCAGCCACCGATAACTACTGCTTTGAATTCTTGTTCTTTCATAAAAATAAATCCGTTTAGCTGGTTCACTGAAATTCAAGTTTTATCTTTATACTCTTTAATACCTTTATATATCTCTGATTTTACATTGTCATATGCATTAACGACACCGGGGCCTATATGAATTATTGTATCTCCCTCTTTTGCAATTTCCAATGCTGTAGATATTGAATCGGCAATATTAATTGTTTGGTATGTTTCTATACCATCAGCTCCATCCACTACTGTCTCCGCTGCTTCAGGATCTATTACTTCCGTAGTTTCATTTTTTGCGCTTGCAATAACCACATCAGCATACTTTCCAAGCACAGTACCCATTTTAAATTTATCACGAACTGTAAGTGTATCCGGATTATCTACTGATATTATAAGCTTTCCTTCAAGAGTTAAACCATCTAAAAGACGTTCTACAGCTTCAGGATTGTGGGCTGCATCCATGAATATGTTTACACCGCTAATTAAGTCAATTTTCTCAAATCTTCCAGCTACTCCTGAAAAGCTTTCCATTTTATCTTTAATATAGTCTAAATCAAAATCTAAAACCATATCTACAATAAAAGCAGCCATTGCATTTTCTATATTGCATGCACCTGGTGATTTAAGATTTATTCTCATATTACATGGATCTCTATACTTCCTTTCAAAGTTACCACAGTTACAGTATACTTTACCACAGTTTTTACAAACCACTGTGGGAATAGTTCCAGTTTTAATGGTAAATTCGGAACCATAAAGGCCTTTAAGCTCAACATCTTCTGCTAATATATCAAAGTCTATATTATTTTTATGATGATAAGTTTTACCTTCACATACAACTGTCCGGGGTTCATTAAAACCATAATATATGACTTCTTTATCAAATTTAGGGGCCAATATACTTATGATTGGATCATCACCATTTGCAATTAAAATCCCGTTTTTATGGAGTAAATCTTTTATAGCCACATTTCTCTCCACGTATTCTTCATATGTATTAAATTCATCCATATGATCTGGAGTAAGATTAGTTAAAACCCCTGCACAAATTTCAAGCCCGTCTAACATCCTTATAGTACCATGAGGAAGTTCAAAAACTGCGAAATCTTTATTTCCAGTTCCGTTTTCGACTATAAAGTCAACTAAACCTTCAATAACAAGCGAGTTCTGCAGGGATGAGAAAAGTAATGTTTCATATCTATCAGATAATGTATAATTTGTCATGTTGGTGGTTGTGGTTTTACCATCTGTTCCTGCAATACCAATCATAGGGATCTTTATAATAGAATTTATCATCTTTCCAATGTCCCTTGTACCAATTTCCATGATCTCGTAGTTCTCTTCACACTCATTAATAAATTGTCGAATTTCAGAATTTTTAGGGACATTTGGAGAAACAAAAACAACATCCGCCCACATTGCATGTTCATTTACATGCGATCCAAGTTCTACAGCTATTCCTTTTTCTTTAAGCTCTTCAATTCTCCTTCTGGCTTTTTTTGGCAGCTGTTCAAATTCCTTAATATCCGAAATAATAACCTCATTGCCAAGGTAGTTTAAAAGATGTGCTGCAGGCCTTCCCGCGTTTCCTGCGCCTATTATCAGTACTTTTTTGCCCCTAATCACTGTATCATCCTTTGTTAATCTCCGTAGTGTTTCCTGTATTTCTATAAGTTTAGTTTGGCCATTTCCACCTATAAATATATTTTTACATTTGTCACTGCACTCCACTGCAAAGTTAACAACGTCGGCTGTATCTTTCATTATTTTAACAGTCCCATTATAACCTTCATTTTTTAACTTTTCCAATGCAATATCAGTTGTATTGTCTAGTCCTGGAAATAAAACTATAGTTTCTGGATTAACTTTGACTACTTCCTTTAAAATTTCATATCTACATGTTTCATTCTTTCGGGGCGTACCAATTATAACAACGTCAAATTTTAACTCATTAAGCACTGCTGCAGTTGCATCAACATTATCTGTTTTTCCAACCACAAAATTACATCCAGATAAATTCAGAGTTTCTGATCTTCCATTAACGCCTTTAAATTCACTTAATGTATCATCAATATCGCTTTGTGGAATCTCTAAAAATTGTGCAACTTTTTCTGCGGCAGCAGCATTTTGAAGGTTAAATTTACCGAACATTTTAAGATCTCTGTATCCATTTCCAAAAAAGAACGTTTCACTAGGATAGTCTTTAATTCCAGATAAAAATTCATCTTGTCCATTTAATATAGCCGTTTTCCCTTTTAAGAATCTGCCTAACGAGTTTCTATAATTCTCAAGAGAATTATGGAAATCCATGTGATCATGCCCTATGTTTGTTACAACTATCAGGTCAAAATCAAAGGCATAAGAACAAAAATCAAGAGTCATATCACAAACTTCAACTATTAAAATGTCACATTTTTGTTTAGAAGTTTCCAGTATGAGTTTTGTGTATCCTCCAAATCCGCCACCAGCATTTCCACCTAGGAGTACATTAAAACCTGCTTTTTCAAGTATTTCCTTAATCATAAAGCAAGTAGTTGTTTTGCCATTGGTTCCTGTTACTCCTATTGTGAAAATAGATTTATGATCCGCCAGAATGTCTGATAAAGACTTCTTACGAGATCTTATTTTTTCGCCGATCTTACTACTCCACAAGCTTGGACTTAAAACTACTGCATCTGCAGAATTTATTTTATCAAAATCATGATATCCAAGATCAAGATCTATAGCAGAATTATGTTTTAATTCCACATTTTTTTGCATATCAGAAGCATAAACTTTATATCCATAATTAATAAGGGATTTTACAGCATTTTTACCTTCTGTTCCCAATCCGACCACTGCAACTTTCATATTACCTACCGATATTTATAATCCTAAAGGTTATTATGACTATCTAAAAATGGCTTCTAAAATAATTTAAATAATATAGATATTTAATTGTAACGCTTGAATTTCTCCGAGCTCTGTGAATCGAAAACAGCCGATCCCGTAAATTCATAAATAAGTATCCATTCTTATTATTAAACCCTAATTTATCTATAGAAAGCCATAAGATCATTTTCAATATTAGTTACCTCAAACAGCCATATTTACTTTTTCGTATTAATTTTTTTGTTATTTGTAATAATAAATTTTTTGATAATTCTATTATTCAAGTAATTTGATCTATACAAACTAGAATAATCAATTTGTATTTATTACAATCATATATAAATGATTTTTAATTAATATCATTTGATAAATATATCGTAAATATAAAATCAATGAAATGAAACTACTATCTCCTAACATAAATAATTTCAAATAATTAAAGCATTTTATTTCGCTAAATACTCCCAGAATTCCTATTAAAATTCAATAAAAATAATAAATCAGCAATTATATAACAATGTATTAACAATATATGAAATAAACTAACTTGTTTATTTAAAGTCATTACTTAATAAATATCCTTAAGCTTATCTGTTAATCCAAGGATTTTAATGATAAATAATTATAACAAAAAAAATGATTTGATACAATCAACAACGAAAACATATCAAGGTGACATCATGAAAAATCTATCCAAAGAAATAGTAGAACGCATTGAAAACATTTCAAGGCCAGTTAAAATAATGCACGTATGTGGCTCCCATGAACATACCATAATGCAGCATGGAATAAGATCATTGATTCCAAAAGAAGTAGAAATAGTAGCAGGTCCCGGGTGTCCTGTTTGTTGTGTACCTTCAATAGAAGTTGATGAATGCCTGTATCTTGCACGAAAAGGCGTTACCATTACAACATTTGGAGATATGCTGAGGGTTCCTGGAACAACAGGGACACTTGCAGATGCAAAAGCTGAAGGTGCTGATGTAAGAATAGTTTATGGAATAAATAATGCGGTTGAAATTGCAGAAAAGATTGATAACGATGTCGTATTTATGGCAGCCGGTTTTGAAACTACTGCACCTACCACTGCAGCAGAAATAGTCGCGGGGCTTCCGAAAAACCTTTCAATTTTATCCTGTCACAGATTAATACCCCCAGCACTCAAATTTTTAATTGAATCAGGAGAAGTAAACTTAAATGCACTTATAGAGCCGGGACATGTTTCAACAATAATAGGAACAGAACCTTATGAAGAATTTTCCAAAAAATATGGCATTCCTCAAGTTGTAGCAGGATTTAATCCACTTGATGTCCTGATTGCAATTTATATGATATTAAAACAGATGGATGAGGGCAAAGCTGTAGTTCAAAATGAATACAAACGAGCTGTTAGAGAAGAAGGAAATATAAAAGCTCAAGAGCTTATGGATGAAGTTTTCTATATTAAAGATAAAGAATGGAGAGGTTTCCCAGAAATTCCTGACTCTACATATGAAATAAAGGATGAATTTGCAGATTCCAACGCAAGGGAAAGATTCGATATCAAAGTAGAGCAGGGTGAAAAAGTCCCAACTGGTTGCATATGCGGCCCAATTCTGCGGGGAATTGCAAGACCAGAGCAGTGCAAGCTTTTCAGGAAAGAATGCAATCCTATGAACCCAATTGGCGCATGTATGGTCAGTAAAGAAGGAACATGCAACATAGCATTTAGATATGGATCAGGATTATAATCGAAATCTCTAATTGTAATTCGAGCCTAATTTTCAGGCTCCAATCCAGTATTTTTAAATAATTGGAGTAATGTTCTAATGAAAGCAGTTGCTGTAGACATAGATGGTACGATTACTGATAAAAATCGGAAAATATGTGTAAATGCAATAAATGCACTGCGAAAAGCAGAAGATGCAGGTTATCCGGTTATATTAGTGACTGGAAATGTACTCTGCACAGCGAAAATGGTATCCACAATGTTAGGTACATCTGGCGGAATAGTCTGTGAAAATGGCGGAGTTGTATATACCACAAAAAGAAATTTAATTCTTGGCGATGTTAAAAAATGCAGCCCTGCCTATGAATTATTAAAATCACAATATGATGTGGAAAAAACAGAATTTTCAGATCTTCGGTTATCGGAAATTGCGATAAAACGCACTATTGATGTAAATACTGTAAAAAAGACTGTAAAAAATTTTGATGTTGTGGTATACGACACTAAATTTGCAATACACATTACAGACCCTTTAGTTAATAAGGGAAAATCACTTAAAATTGTTGCAGAAGATATGAGCATAACAACTGATGAAATACTTGCAATAGGCGACAGTGAAAACGATCTTGAGTTCCTGGAGGTTGCAGGGTTCAAAGTTGCTGTTTCAAATGCAGATGATGAGCTTAAAGAAAATACTGATTATGTAACAAAAAAGGCCTACGGTGATGGGGCTGCAGAAGCAATTGAAAAATTTATTTTAAATAAATAGCATTATTAAGATGTTAAATAACATAACAGGAGATCTTATATGATAAATACTGCAGAACGCGCGTTAAATCTTGCTTTAAAAGATTCTGATTATGCAGAAGTGTATATAGAAAGAGAAAAAAGTATTGATGTAGACATCCAGAGAAATGAAATTAGTTTTGCAAAAGAAGAAATTACCTACGGATTAAGTGTAAGAGTAATTTTAAGAGGAAAAATGGGATTTTCTTATACAACTAATATTGATAAAATTGATGAAACCGCGAAGAATGCAATATTCAACGCGAAATCTAATATTGAAGATGAATATTTTGATTTTGCCCATGAATCCAAATACAGCCAAGTTAAAGGTACTTATGATAAAAAAAATGAAGCAATGGATATCGAAAGTTCCATAGATTTTGCAAAAACTATGATAGACACCGTTGAAGAAGAAAAATGTGGACCAACCTCAGGAGGATTTTCTGCAGGAAAAACAGAGAGCGTAATCTTAAATTCGAATGGTGTAAACCGTGAAGAAATAGGAACATCATTTTCAGGGTTTATAGCAGTAAATGCTGAAAAAGATGGAGAAATATCAACAGCATACGAAGGGGACTCGTCAAGGCTCTTTGATATTAACCCTGAATGGATTGCAGATAATGCATGCGATATTGCAAAAAATTCTTTAAACGGCAAACCTGTAGAAACAAAAGATATGGACGTAATATTAGATTACCGTGCATCTGCAGGTCTTCTTGGAACATTTGTGGGTGCTTTTAATGCAGATAATGTTCAAAGAGGCAGGTCTGTTTTTGCAGATAAAATAGGAAATGAAGTTGTTTCGCCTTCATTAAGCATTTATGATGACGGTACACTTGAAGGAGGACTTGCTTCATCAATAAGTGATGGAGAAGGAACCCCTACTCAAAAAACTGCCGTAATTCAGGACGGAATCCTAAAAAGTTTCATTTATGACATATATACATCTAAAAAAGGAAATACAGAAAGTACGGGTAACGGTATGAGGTCTTCCTTTGCAGATATGCCTTCAGTGGGCTTAAGTAATTTTGTTCTTGAATTTAAAGATACCCTTGAAATAGAAGATATTAAAGAAGGAATACTTGTTACAGATGTTTTAGGTGCACATACAGCCAACCCAATTTCAGGAGACTTTTCAGTTGAGGCCAACAATGCATTTAAAATAGAAAATGGAGAAATTAGTTACCCTGTTAAAAAAGCCATGTTATCTGGAAACATATTTGACGTTATGAAAAATGCAGCAAGTGGTTCTAAAGAAATCAGACAACGAGGACCTTTCGTTATTCCACGTATTTTAGCTCCGAATTTAAGAGTAGTAGGCTAAGTAATTTTAGTTTAGTTAAAGAGATTTGGAAATTAACCAAATCTATCTTTAGTTTTAAAATAAAAGAAAAATTCATTTAGAGATACTTGTTTTAATTCAAATATTTTAGAATCACAATGGCATGTAACGTTCATTGAGTATCTTACTTTTAACATGCGATGCTTCTTCTTTAACTACAGGTATTTCATCATCATTAAGATACAGATTTAATTTAATCATGCCTTGAGGTTTTACAGGACCCACTACAATATCTGATCTTCTATCTACTCCTGTAAACCTCAAATGGGTTGCTTCATTTTCATTTACAATCTTACCTTTCTCATTTTCATATTCAACATCATGACCCACATATGTTGAAGGAATACACACCTCTGAGGCAGGTATATCACTAGGCACAGCCACATCTTCCGGTATGGGTATTAACTCAATTCTGGGCAATTTTTTCCATCCTTCTCCACGCAAAGTTATCACCTCCATATATCGCCAAAACTACCTTTTATTTAATTTATGGATCAATTCATCCTTATTTTTAACTTCAAATGTGTACGTACGTCCATAAAATGGTTCAGCGAATTTTTTTAGACTCTTCAGATACTTTCATTACATGTTTCAAGGGAAATTTTTCCTAGTGCCTTCAGGGTATACGGTATTGTTTTCAAACCATTTTGCATCTTCTTCATTTTTAAATTCAACTATTATGGCTATTTTCTGGTCGATTAGTTTACATTCACCGCAGTTATCATGAAAGGCACTTTTTATTTCCTCAAACTGTTCTGCCATAATGATCTTTTATTATTATATATGACCTTATTAATACTTTTGAGTCAAACATATACTATCTAAAGCATAAAATAAGATCAATGAACCGTGCTATAGAAAAGGAACTCTCAACTTATTTTGAAATTATGCTCAATCAAAGAGCATCAAGAGTCAAAGTAGCTTCAACGATAGAAGCAAAAGAAAATGAGAATATTGATACTCTTTGGAGAGAACATGAACATATTCAAAACGAATTTAAAAACATATTCAATACAGTATCCTTTAATAGCCTGGAAAAGCCTGATTTTTCTTATCTTGATCTAAAAATAAAGATTGGAGAAAAAATATTTGAAAGCTGTTATTTTTGTGAGATGAAGTGCCATATTAACCGAAATATAGAAAAAGGATTTTGCAACGTGAAAAATCCAAAAATCGCATCTGAATTCATGCACATGGGTGAAGAAACTCCACTTATACCAAGCCACACTATTTTTTTTACAGGCTGTAATTTTGAATGTATTTACTGTCAAAATTTTGATATAAGTCAATTTCCAGAAGCAGGAATAAAAATAAGTGAAATGCACCTGGCAAAAATAATTGACAAAAGAAGAAAAGAAGGTTCAAGGAATGTAAACTTCGTTGGAGGAGATCCAACTCCAAATTTATATTACATTTTAAAGACAATGAAGCAGTGTAATGAAAACATTCCCGTAATCTGGAACAGCAATTTTTACATGAGCGAAGATGCTATGAAACTTCTTGATGGTTTTGTTGACTTATTTTTAAGTGATTTTAAATATGGACCAGAGGAGTGTGCAGAAAAGCTTTCTAAAATTTCAAATTACTGGAATACTATAACAAGGAATCATAAAATGGCGAAAAAGTCTGGAGATATGATCATAAGACATCTTGTACTTCCGGGCCATGTTGAATGTTGTTCAAAACCTATTTTAAAATGGATAAGTGAGAATTTAGGAAAAGAAACCGTTATTAACATTATGGGCCAGTATCACCCAGTTTATAGGGCTTGCGAATCTGAAAAAATTACGAGATATCCAAGCCGCCGAGAACTTGAAGAAGTGGTTAATTATGCAAAAAACTTAGGTTTTATAAATTTAATTTAAATATAGCCTTTTTATAACTTTTAACTTTGTTTTAATGTCATAATATAGATTTATTTTATACTAAATCTAATTTAAGTATTTAGAGTTTAAAATTAGTCTAGTTACATTCATATTTATATTAAAATTTTTAAAAAAACAACATAAACATTAATAATTAATTTATGTAAAAACTAGTTAATATCTATTTCTTTAAAACATATTAGTTATCTAATAACTATCCTTAAATTTACAAACATAACTGAAGCTACTAAAATTCCCAAAAAATCATTTTAACACAAATAGAATACCTGCAAAGTTTATTTAGGAATTATAACAACACTAGCGGAATTATAAAAGTAATGAGTATGACCTCTTTTGTTATACAACATTTAAAATAAACTGATTTATCCAAAATACTAATTGAAAGAGTTCACCCCAAATATCTTATTTCAATAACCGCATAATGTGTCTTAAATACTAAAAAGAGCTTTAAGCGTACTTTTTTTGAGGATTAAAATCAAAATATTTATATGATATGGAATATTAACTATTTTCTACCCATAGAAAAAAAACCTTAATTGAATTTTTACATGTTTGTGAAATATTTTTTATATTTTGCAACCAGAAAAATTAAAAAAATTTTCCATGATTGGGCATTGGAGGCGTTATAATTAAGAAAAAACTGCCTTTTGCAGTTCTACTAATACTTGGCTTATTCCTGGCAAGTATAGCTGGCGCGAGCGCGGCAGATGTAGGCACTGCACAATCACAGGCTGTTAATAACAGCACTGTGCAAGAAAATGCTGGAATACACACAAATGATACATACAATGAAAACGAATCGGTTGCAACGCAAAATTCAACCGATGAAAATATAACGGAGGGTACGAGTACTGCAACCTCAAATACCAGTACCAATCAAACCACCGTTAAAACAGAACCCGTTGCACAAGATATAGCAAATACAAGTGCTGATCAAACTGCAACAACTCTCACAGTGACTTCAACAAACTCCACCAGCAAAAATTCAACAGTTTCAGAAACTAACACAAAAAACGCAGTTTCAACTGCATTAAACAACAGTCAAAATTCAACAAGCACAAAAACTAACACATGGAATAATACAACCAGTACTCAAACTCAAAGTACTGGGTATGATACTATCAAAAATAATGATAGTTATCAAAAAGCAGCTGCAGGAGAAACGAAAGTTACCTCCAAAAGCTTTACTGCAAAGCAAATCAATAATGCAGCGGCAAAAGTTAAGGCATACGTTGAAACCAACCACAGACTTCCAAACTATGTGACAATTGGTACAATCCAAGTGCAAATGTCTGATTTCCTGAAACTATTAACTGCAAATATACTGCAGTTATACAATAAGAAAACAAGTTCAATAACACTAAAAAGTATAAACAGTGCAGCAAAACCTAGCGAAAGTGTTAAAAGCGGTACTATGACCAAATCATGTTATTTAGACCTTGCTAAAAGAGTGAATGTATTTATAAATACAAATGGTGCTTTACCAAATTATGCAACAAGCAGTCTTGGCAAACTGAATTATAAATCATTAATTTACACGTTTTCCAAGGTACTTGCCTTCTACAATACAAATAGTAGATTGCCAAATTACGTTACTGTTAAACCATGGAGTAAAGTTGGAACTTCAGATACATCAAATTCATCAACACCAGTACCTGCATCATTACAGCAGTATCTTAAATCTACTACAAACTGTCAGGTAAACAACGCACAAATTCAAGCACTGGCAAAATCAATAACAAGCGGTAAATCATCCACATATGCTAAAGCAGCAGCAATATTTAACTGGGTACGAGATAACATAGGCTATTCATTCTACTACAATACCAAATATGGCGCAGTTGGAACATTATCTTCAAAAACAGCCAATTGTGTCGATACATCCCACTTGTTAATAGCACTTGAAAGGGCCGCAGGAATTCCTGCACGATACGAGCATGTTTATGCTAAATTCTCAAGTGGCACATGGTATGGGCATGTTATTGCTCAGGTTTGGGTTAATGGTAAATGGTACTATGCAGATGCAAGTAGCTCCAGAAATACATTTGGTGTTATAAATAACTGGAATACAACAACAGCAACAGTATACGGTACATATACATCCATATCTTTCTAATAGAAAAATAAGATGTTAAAACCGTTGCAGTAGGAGTAATGTGAATATAATGGCACTTTGTGCTGAAACCATATAAATTCCACTAGCAACTTGAGTGCCCATCTAGCAGCTGAAAATTGTTAATACATCAGACAACACTAAAATTGGATAAACACTGGTAAATCGACATAAATGCTTTAACTAACAAAAAATGTTGGAGACACTAAATTTAGTGTATTCCTCTCAAATCGGTTTAAACTGGAAAAATCTCAAAGAGATTTTATGCTCGAAAATTCCCTCAAAAACTGAAAGTTTTTGACGCGATAAACACTTGTATTTGTCAGCTATGAATTTTCCGCACCCTAGGAAACATAGTTTCCTGGGCCCCAAAATCATAGATTTTGAAGGCCCCAAACACGGCGTGTTTGAGGCCGAAGAATCTATTGATTCTCGGCCCCAGAAATTCACAGAATTTCTGAGGGGTCCTTTTTCTTTTTAGTCTTGAAAAATTAGAATCCAAATAATCTCCTCTAATTTTTAATATATTTGTCTCGACATATTCACAGCATCTAAATTTTCAATTTTGTATTAATCTTGTTTGGGCCATGCCCTATTCCTGAAATTTTAGTATTAACAAATGAGGAATAATAATTAAACTATACAAAAAAAAGTTAATACGCAGCTTTTTTAGTAAATTTTTTAACATAATACTTAATAATTAATTAATAAAAAGGAATAAAATTCTTAAAATTTCAAATAACTTCGTTTAACCCAAATAGAGTGCTAATAGAGTTTATTTAATGATTACCCCAATTATGCCCAAAGTATAAAAGTAATGTACGTGCCTCTTTTTGCCAAATAATGTTTAAAATAAGGCAATTTGCTGAAAATAATAATTGAGAGAGTTCATCCCAAAGATCTTATTTAAATAACTCCACAGCGTGTCCTAAATTGTAAAAAGAGCTCAATAAGCGCCTTTTTTGGGTATTAAAAACAAAAGATTTATAAGGTATAGCACATTAACTACTCCATACCCATAGGAAAACTCTGATTGAGTTTTCCCATGATTGGAAATCGGAGGCGGTATAATTACGAGGAAATTGCTTTTTGCAGTCCTATTAATATCCAGTCTATCTTTGACTGGTATAACTGGCGCAAGCGCGACAGATGTAGGCACTGCACAAACACAGGCTGTTAATAACAGCACTGTGCAAGAAAAAGCCAATATACAAATAAATAATACATGCAACACAAACAAATCGGTTGCAACGCAAAATTCAACCGACGCAAGTGTAAAAACAGTGCAGAATACAAGTACTGCCATATCAAATGTCAGTACCAACCAAACCACCGTTAAAACACAAGCAGTAGCACAGAATACAGTAAGTACAAAGGATAATCAAACTGCAGTAACTTCAACAGCGACTTCAATAAATTCAACCAGCAAAAATTCAACAAATACAACCAGTACTCAAACACAAGAAGCAGCTGCAGGAGAAACAAAAGTATCTAAAAACTTTACTGTAAGCCAAATCACAGATGCCGCAGCTAGGGTCAAAGCATACGTTGAAACCAATCACAGACTTCCAAACTATGTGACAATTGGTACAACCCAGGTTGAAATGCCTGAGTTTTTAAAACTACTGACTGCAGGTTTACTACAGTTAAACAACGGAACAACAACATCAATAACACTTAAAGATATAAACAGTGCAGCAAAACCTAGTGAAAGTGTTAAAAGTGGTAATATAAATAAAGCAGGTTATTTAGACCTTGCTAAAAGAGTGAATGCGTTTATAGATGCAAATGGTGCTTTACCAAATTATGCAACAAGCAGTCTTGGTAAATTAAATTATCAATCTTTAATTTACACATTTTCCAAGATAATGGCTTTCTATAAAACGAACGAACGGTTACCAAGTTATGTTACAGTAAAATCATGGAGCACAGTTGGAACTTCAAGTACATCAACTTCAAATTCTTCAAACACATCTACATCGGTACCTGCATCACTTCAGCAGTATCTTAAATCTACTACAAACTGTCAGGTAACCAATTCACAGATCCAAGCACTGGCAAAATCAATAACAAGCGGTAAAACTTCCACGTACGATAAAGCAGTGGCTATATTTAACTGGGTAAGAGATAACATAGGTTATTCCTTCTATTATAACACCAAATACGGTGCTGTAGGCACTTTAAGCAAAAAAACTGGAAACTGTGTTGATACAGCTCACCTTTTAATAGCACTTGAAAGGGCCGCAGGAATACCAGCACGATACGAACACGTTAAAGCTAAATTCACAAGCGGTAACTGGTACGGGCACGTTATTGCCCAAGTATACGTAAACGGCAAATGGTACAATGCAGACGCAACCAGTTCTAAAAACACGTTTGGTGTTATTAAAAACTGGAATACAGGAACAGCTACATACAAAGGTACATATGCTACATTGCCTTTCTAAATCTAGTTAAATAAAAAAATGAGGTTGAATGATGATTAAAAAATCAATAGTTGCAGTAGTGGTAATGCTGGCTGCAGCGGCACTGGTATTCGGTGCTTCTGGAAACCACATAAATTCCACCAGCAATTCTAATCAGGGACAACAGTCATCTGTTACTGGCAGCAGTTCATCCAGTAACAATACATCAGATAGCGACAAAACATCAGATAACACAACTAAACCAAAGATAACTTCAGAAGAAGCCCAAAAATTAGCTCAAAAATACATTGACGTAGAAGGAGCAACCGCAGGAACACCTAAATTGATCAAAACTGATGGTCAATACATATACGTGGTTCCTGTTATCGACAACGGAACAAATGTTGGTGAAATAGACATTAACGCTATAACTGGCAAAAACGTTGGAGGAGCAGGTGGAGCACCTTAAGGTGTTTTCCCAAATTGATTACACTGAAAAGATCTCTTATGAGATCTTTTCCTATTTTTTTATTTTAAAATTGCCCAATTTATTATCTTCTTTAAAATTTATTATCACACTTTTAAGGCAGAAAAAGTCTGTAAAGTTTAAAAAAATAAAATAACTTGATAGTACATAATTTTAAATATTTGAGTTCATAGTTTATTACATAGTTATAAATAATTAAAGAAGTTAACATACCTAAACACGATAAAGCAGATAAAATATTTTATCTCAATTTTATAAATAACACATGGCGAAGTAATTAGATTTATTAAAACCACAAATAAGTGATAAGAATGATATGTGATAACTGCGGGGCAGAAATAGATAACAAAGAAACATACTGCCCTAACTGCGGAATGGAACTTCCAACTTCTAAATCCTCAAAAAAGAAAAGTAATAAAAATTCACAGCAGTTTGATAGTTTCCAATCAAAGAAAAAATATAGAAATTACCCTAAAGAAGAACATTTTGAGGGGAAACGCTCAAGAAGAGAGACTGATCCATCTGATTTTGCATATGATATCCCTCACCCAAAGGCAGATTATACACGTTATAATGAAGAAGAAGATTACAAAAAAAAGCCTTTAAAAAGAAAATATTACGGAGGCCATTCAGCTTCTAAACGCAATGATTCGCCATATCAAAACGATATGGATTATGAAAGTTATTATGATTACGGAGAGGAAGAAGTTCCTGAAACAAAGAAATCCAGAATTAGTTTAGGTACAATATGCCTCTTCATGATCATGATACTTCTGCTTGGATTTGTTATAGGGTTGATACTGTTTTCAAATACGCAGATAACTCCTAGCGTACCTGGTTTCAATAGTTAGTACCAACTCCCAACTTATTTTAAAATAAAATTTAGCTAGTATCATTATATCTAAAAATGAAGCTAGCTAAACCTGACGGTTTAACTAGTACCATCCAGAAATTGAAAACTTACCTTCAATAATTCTTTTTTTAAGTTCACCAGTGAGTTCCCGTGCCCGTTTAATATCAGACTGCCTGCATATTATAGGCACATCTATAACTTCATCATCCATTTTGAATTTCAGTTCACCACGTTTCATTTCGAATGCACCATGTTGACAGGAAGAAGCACACATGCCACAACCAAAGCACTTCTCTTCATTTAAAGTGCCTTCGTATGCTCCAGTAGGGCATCTTTCACGCACCATACATACCCCACAGTTTAAACATGCTTCAGGATCGTAAACTGGCCTTTCATCATTATTAGTCCAGACAGAAGCGTAGTCTGTAAACCCTAAAACTTTATGTCTTCCACGTATATCTGCAACAGGTAACGGTATGTCTTTATTTAAGATAAACGTGTTCTTCAAAATTTCATCATTTAGAATTGGGATTGCAGCAGCTACACTGTTGAAAACTTCTGGCCCTGCTGCTGTTTTAAACCCGCCGAGGTAATGTGGATCCATATCAACCATATCTGCAGCTATCATCAAGTTTGGTTTTTCAGGAGCACTTCTTGTCCCACTGCCAAGAACAATTCCTTCAGATCCACACAACAGCACTTTAGTTCCTGTTTTTATTGTTTTCATCTCAGGATCATTTTGCAGTGGATTTAATTCACCGCAACCTGAAAATGAAAGCCCTTTAAATGGCCCTTCCATATCTACAGCATTAAATATAGATGCAACAGGTTCTTCAGTTGGGTTTAAAAATGCAGTGTAATTTTTAAATGCCAGCCGAGTTCCAACCATCCGCGCCATGCCCATTTCATTAATATTTGTAGTTGATTTTATAATTTCGCCGTTAATGGACTCAACTTCAATTTCTATATCTTTTCCTTTTACAATATCCTTAAATAAGAATCCGCCACCATAATCTTCATCATAAATACTGCGTGATGTGCCATAAGCTATTAAATCAACAGACCCAAGCCATTCATTTGGACATGGACCTGAAAATCCGGGGACTCCATTTAAAAGGACTTTTTTTGCTTTCTTAAATGATCCAGGCTCCCCTGCAGGAATATGAAACACTGCAGCTGTTCCAGACATTATTCCACAAGTTCCTGCAGTTACAACGTCAATATCTTCTGCTTTTGGTTCCTCTCCATCCCTTACAAGATTACTAACCTCTTCTGCTGTTAGTACAGTTGCTTCTCCGCGTTGGATTTTCTGATTAATTTCTTCAATGTTACGAATGTTCAAAAATATGACCCCTTTAAAGTTTATAACTATTGTTATACTAAATGAATTTATATAAAACCGTATTTAATGTTATCTCAATTGAAATATATTTATTTTATTAAAATTAAAAAAAGAGAAATTAAAAGAGTTAATAAAATATAAAAATCAAAGAAATCATTGTATTCAGCAAATAGTTAGATATCTATCTAGTTGAAGGTATAGCAAAGTATCTACGGATTCCTCCAGCTATAATCCATATTATAACAGCGCCAAATACCCCATATTTCCATTCGTATATATCAAGTAGAGGTGCAAGAAGAACTAAAAGTCCTACAACGCCTAAAATGTAAAGTATAAAATCTGCCTGCCTATTTTCCATTTTTCTATCCTCCAATGTTAATTTAAATATAGTTAAGCTAAAAATTATTGTTATTTAGTTATTTATGAGTCAATATATAAATTTTATGGAAAAATATGACATATTAACTATTTTCAGTAATTATAAAGAGGATATATTACTATTTGTGCCTAAATTATACTCCTCCAATTCTTAAATAGAAGATATTTTTCCATAAGCCGTTGTTAATATTCCCATAAAACATGCCACTGCAAAAACCTTAAATGCAACCCTTATGCTTCCCAAAAGATTGAAATAGGTATCAGGTGTAATTTGAACCTTTCCAATTAGCAGAGAAAAGATCAATATAATAATTCCAAAGCTTAAAACCTGCCCGCTAAGCCGCATTGTACTGGCCGTTGCAGAAGCTACTCCATAATTACGTTTCTTAACAGATCCCATAATTGCGTTGGTATTAGGGGAAGAAAATAGAGCAAATCCTGAACCAAGCACAAGCTGTCCTGCTATTACATATGGCAAAGCTGTAAAAAATCCCACATAACTAAAAAACGATAGTCCTACAGCAGTTAATGCCATTCCAACTGAGGCCAGTATCCTCGGATCAATTTTGTCAGATAGTTCTCCTGCAATTGGAGATACAATAACCATTATAAGTGGCAGAGGTAACAGAACTAATCCTGCCTTTTGAGGTGTATATCCCAATATGTACTGCAAGTAAAGGCTTAATAGAAAAACCGCACCCGTAGTTGTGCTGTAGTTAATTAGAGCCGCTAAATTGGATAAAGCAAAAACTTTATTTTTTAAAAAAAGGTCCATGTCTAGAAGCGGGTTATCTACCTTTGTATCCACCAATATGAACACAATGATTCCGATGATTCCCATTACTGTTAATATTATCCCTAAAGTTCCAGGGAGGGATGAAAATCCATACATCAATAAAAGGAGTGTAAAGCTATATACAACTGCGCTTTTAAGATCGAATTTTTCGCCCATACATTCAGCCCATTCTCCTTTTAACCTCAAAATAACAAAAGAAATCACAATTACACCAAGCAGTACATTTAAAAAGAATATACTCCTCCATCCAAGATATTGCGTCATGATTCCACCTAAAAAAGGACCAATTGAAAGGCCAAAATAAACTCCTGCAAGATTAATTCCCAGGGCTTTTCCCCTTTCTGCTAAAGGAAATACAGAAGTTAAAATTGCCACCCCCGTACCAAACATCATTGAAGCCCCAATACCCTGAAAAGCTCGAAATATGATAAGCGACATTGCAGATGGTGCAGTGCCTGAAAGAAATGAAAAAACAGTATAAGTAATTATTCCACAGGTAAATATTCGTTTTAGCCCATAAATATCAGCAATTCTCCCAAACGGAAGTGTAAAAATAGCTGATGCCAACAAAAATGATGCTGAAATCCAGCTGAGTAAAATCGCATCTGCAGCAAACTCATTTCCAATGGTTGGAAGTGCAACATTGAGGGAAGAACCCATAAACGGTACAAGAAAAGCAGCTAATGTGGCAGCCAGTAATGCAGTCATTTTAGTTACGTCATTGGCCTTGTTTTCCATAGCAGTTCCTTCTTAAAAAATCTAAAATAGTTGAAATTAAAATAAAATTACAACTATTCTAGTAACCACCAACTATTAATCTTTCGTAACTAACCTGTTTCAATATATAACTAAGCCACAATTATTTAAAATACAGCTATTGCATCTCTAATTCTTATAACTCCCATAAAAAAAGATAAATCTTAAATTTTCCTAAACTATAAAATTTCACCCCCCATGCATTTTTATTTCATCCAATTAACCCATATGAGAATACCTGCCAAATGTACCTGCCGTTACCCATATAGCAATTGTACCCAACAGTACGTATATCAATGAATAATGAAATGCACCTACCATTAAAAATATCAATCCAATACTGCCTATAACTCCCATTACAGTTTTCCCAATAGCACCGCCTATGATCCATAATATGAAAGCAGCCATTAACCCATAATTAAGATTATAAAGCTTAAATAGTCCACCTAATAAAATTATAAGCCCTAAACCACCTAATAAATAGGTTAAGGCGTTTTGTTCGTTCCTCCGCATTATCTTTCCTCCAATCAGCACCATTAATGTCATTATGCATCCTAAAAAAGATATTCCAAAACATATGTCAATTTTACAAAACAAGATATATAAGTTTTATGAAAAAGTACAAAATTAGTATTAATTAAATGCAAAAAAGAACTCTAAAATTATGTTGATTAAATTTAAACTAAAAATAAGTGTTTAAATTAGTAAAAAGAAAATAAAATGCGAATATTAATTAAAAAGACATATTTAATTATTTAAATTAAAAAATAGAAAAAAGATTAAATCTTTTTTAATTCAGTAACTGCAAAATCAAGCGCTTCCTGCATTTTTTCAGCTTTTGGCCCTGCACCCTGGGCAAGGTTTGGCCTTCCGCCGCCGCCGCCGCCGAGAACTGCGGCAGCATCTTTAATGATGCCATTAATTTTGATACCGCTTTCAAGCGCTTTTTTAGAAACTGCACCAACTATCTTACCTTCGCTGCTTCCAAGAAGCACAACATCAACTTTTCCCTGTTTTTCTGTTAAATCAGTTGCCATTTTTATAAGTTCGTTCATGTCAGAATCAATTATTTCACTTAAAACAACTAAATCACCGATTTTTTCAGTTTTGTTTAAAATTCCCTCGGTTTTAAGTGATGCAATTTCCCCTTTAAGTTTATCAATTTCATTTTTAAAGGACTTCCACTCATTGAAAAATCTATCACAGGTTTTAGGAAGTTGCTCTGATGTGACTTTGAATACATCTGAACTTTCTTTTAAGATATTATCGTTACGCTGTGCTGCTTCAACTGCAGCTTCACCTGCTGAAAATTCAATCCGCTCTACGCCGTCTTGAATTCTTTCAGTCTTGGTTATTTTTATAAGCCCAATATCTCCAGTTTGGTTACAGTGTGTTCCTGCACATGCCTGCACGTCAATTCCGTCAACTAAAACTGTCCTTATGTCCATTCCAGGGACAATTCCGCCCTGATATAATATAAATCCATATTTTTTCTCGGCTTCTGCCCTTGCCATCCAGTTTGTAAGCACGGGACGGTTTTCCATGACGAATTTATTTGCCAGCAGCTCAATCTCCTGAAGTTCTCCAGGTTCTATTCGTTTATAATGAGTAAGGTCGATCCTTGACTTTTTAACGCCTTTCTGAGCTCCAGCCTGCCAGATATGGTCCCCAAGAATCTTTCTTGCTGCTGCAACGATTAAGTGAGTTGCAGTGTGGTTTCTTGTTAAAGCCATCCTCCTTGAGATATCAATTTGACCAGTGATTACCTGACCTTTGTAAGGATGCACTTTTTCAATATCATCCTCAGCCACCCTGTGTAAAACGGTGTTGTTAACTTTTTCAGCGTGCAAAACCTTTATTTTTTCGCCGCGGATCTCCAGATATCCAATATCAGAAGGCTGACCTCCACCTTCAGGATAAAACACAGTCTGGTCCAGTATTACATTATTTTCATAGGTCCCAAGCACATGCGCCTCGAACTGTGTATCAAACGGCTTCTGGTAGAACAATAAATCAGTGGCTGGGAACTCAAGCTCAATTTCAGCTTTTTCTTCCTGAACTTCTTCTTCATGCTCAGCAGCTACCAATGTATAGAAATTATCAGGTACTTTTACCTCAAATTCCATCTTTTCAGAGATTTCCTTGGTAGTTTCCGGAGGAATTCCATGGGATTCATAAAGCTCTTTAAGTGTCTCAAACGGCATCTCAGTTTTATTCTTTTTCCTGAGTTTTTTAATGCTTCTTTTAACAAGTTCTCTGCCTTTTGAAACAGTTTTATCGTACCGTTTATCCTCTAAATTAATTACATTAATTATATGATCTTGACTTTGCCTGATTTCAGGATAGGTCTTAGACAGGAAATCAAGCTGTATTTTCATTATATCTGCCAGGGACTCTTTTAATCCCAGCTCTTTTATGAAACGAATTGTTCTCCTCAGGACAAGTCTTGCAAGATATCCTTCTTTAACATTGGAAGGAATTACACCATCAGCGAGCATGAATGCGAGGCATCTTGTATGGTCTGCAATTACATAAATAGCTTCCATTGGTTTTGTAGCCCTTTCAAGGTCATCTAAAGATATATTAAGTCTATCTGCAACTTTTGACCTTAATTCTCTCAGGTCTGCAAATGTTTCAATGTCCATCATACCTGCAACTTGAGCATTCTCTGCTAAAATTCTCTCATCAACTTCAACACCAGATAGTTCCTTTAATGTCTGTATTACAGGTCCAAATGAAGCATCGTATGCAGTTGGTGTTCCCTGAGATATCCATGCAAATCTTTCAAGCCCGTATCCAGTATCTACAACTGTAAGTGGAATTTCTTCAAGTTTTCCATCAGGTAAAGTTTTATATTTAATAAAAACAAGTGTTGCGAGTTCTACTCCCCTGACACAAATTTCATAACATGGTCCGGCGTTTCCTCCACCTTTCCACCATGATTCAATGTAAGTAATTTCCTCAGGGTTGATTCCAATAGATTTAATGAAGTCATGACAGTATTTTACTGTTTCATCTTCCCAGTAAATCTGTTCTTTATCCGTGTTAAAAGCATGATGTGCACCCATTGTAAAACATGTCATGTGTCTGCCGGTCCTTCCGACATTATCCACATCGTTAAGTCTTATTGATGGTTGTGCAATTACCAGAGGGTTTGCAGGTGGTTCTACAGCTCCTGACGTTACCCATGGTTGAAAGTCGTAAATTGATGCCCCTACTAAAAAAACATCATCTCTCCACCGCTTTGCAAGAACAGGATATCTCTTTATAGGTGTATGTCCATGTTGGGCAAAAAATTCCTTAAAAGCTTTTTGAATTTCGTAAAGATCATATTTTTTATCTGTGGCAGGATTTCCAATAAATGTATATTCATCGCAGGGTGCGTCCCCACATGTCTTTCTATCCCCAATTGACCAGAAATCGTTTCCACAGGTAATACAAGTTTTTTTAGTAAATCCTAGTTCTTCAAGTTGGCGAGACATAGTAATCATTGATAAAAGTTATTAAATTATAGTAAATTACCAAATATTTTTATACAACACTTTAAACTGTGTTTTTATTTTTAAATATTAATCTTTATAAATTGAATAATTTACATTTTTGACTTAAAATAGCAGTATAATTAAAATAAAAAAATAGGAGAAAGCCAAAAATGGCTTTGAAGTTTTGGAATTATCCGAAGAGAGCACCGAGACCTGCTGCGGCTTCTTCTTCTTTTTCTTCTTCCTCTTCTTCTTCCTCTTCTTCTTCTTCAGCTGGAGCTGCTGCTGGAGCTGCTGCTGCTGGAGCTGCTGCTGCTACTGCAGTTTTTTCCATTGCTTCTTCGATGTCCACATCTTCGAGTGCTGCGATTAACGCTTTTACTCTAGCTTCGTCTACTTCTGCTCCTGCTGCTTCTAATATTTTAGTTACATTTCCTTCGTTAATTTCTTGACCAGTTGTGTGCAATAACATTGCTGCGTATACATATTCCATTATAATCACCTTTCAATTTTATAAATTTAACCAAACAAGGCACCTAACCCTGCTGCGGCATCTTCTTCTTTTTCTTCTTCATCTTCTTCTTCGTCTTCATCTTCTTCTTTTTCTTCTGATTTAACTTCAACAGCCTGTGGGCGTGATTTCAGTTTGTCCAGAAGTTCATCATCAAGTGCTTCTTCATTTTTGCTAGCTATTTCAGATGCCAGTGCTAACATTTGTAAGTAAGCCTTGGATAACAGTAAGTCTGTTGTTTTTGATGTGAGAATTTCTGCATTTAATGCTAGATTCATTGACTTGCTTGCAGCATTCTGTATTATATATGGCATAGCCACTTTGTTGTATATTGAAGCATTTACTGATAAGTTCAATGCTTGAGAGAATGCAGTCTGTATATCAGATATGGTTTTACTCTCATCAATTGTTAAAAGATCAGATGTGTATACTGTTTGATCTTCATATGCTGCTACTAAATCAATTCCAACTTCCATTGGATGGATATCAAGTCTTGTAAGAATACCTGCTATCTCCCTGGAAACTACTTCCCCTTCAGCTACAACAACCTTATCCTTGGTTATGACGATTTTTCCTTTATCAATTTTTGCAGGAATACCGACTTTTTGAAGTTCCCCAAGAATAGGGCCTGGTTTGAAAGCTGTGTCACCTTTAGGTACTACAATGTCTGCAGGGGCAATACTTCCAGCCTTTGCAGGAGCAGGAGTCTTACTAGCTTCAAGAATCTTAAAAAGCTTAAATGGATTCATATTTGTAAAGATTAATGCAGGTTGCCCGTCCATATGTTCTCCGAGAGCATCTATATTAGATTTTTGAGATTCACTTAAAGCAAGGCTCATCAATGTCTTTCTTGACATTTTTACAGTTGCGTCCTCTTTTAAGGTTCTTCTCATCTTTTGGAGTTGAGGAGCTGGTATATCTGCTAAATTAGCCATACCTACTACACTATGGCCGTTAATCAGTTCTTTAAGGTTATTTACCTCGTCCTTTTTCCAATTAGCAACATGAGCCATTAGATCACCCTCGTTACTGGACCCATGGTTGTTTTAACATACATGGATTTTATTTGGTTTCTTCCTTTTTCAAGGTTCCTGTCCAATACGCCAAGCACAGCTTCTACATTATCCGCAATCAGTTCATCGTCCATATCTTGTGAACCTACAATCGCCTGAATAACTGGCTGATCTTTTATTCTTACTTTTACAGTATTAGAAAGCCTTTCCAATATAGGATCTGGTTTTACAGTAGCTGGAACTGGTTTTGGCATTTTTTTCCTAGGCCCAAGAACTGGTCCTAAAAATCTACCAACTTGTGGCATCATATCTGCCTGTGCAACAAAAAATGTGTATTGACTGGCCATTTTTTTGGCCTGTTTCCGGTCTTTTCCCAGCTCTTCTAAATCAGCTTTGCTGATTACAAGGTCTGCACCGGCATTTTCTGCTAGAATTGCCAGTTCACCATCTGCTATAACGGCAATTTTAATGCCTTTACCGCGTCCATTTGGAAGGAAGACTTCTTCATCAAATCTGTTTTCTGGTTTTTTCACGTCTAAATCTTTGATGTTTATAACAACATCGATAGACTGTGTGAAGTTTCTCGGCTTGGATTCTTCCTTAGCCTTCTTCACTGCTTCCACTATCTCTTGATTCATCAAATTCCTCCATGAACTTTTTTGATAAAAAGTTCACAATTATATGTGGTATTTAAACCAAACGGATTATTTTGGTCAACTTATATATTTAATTTATTAAAATTTATAATAATTTATCGTCGTAAATACCTTCATCGATTTCTTTTTGAACTGTTTTAGGATCCTTTCCTTCTACAGTTAAACCCATACTTACACAGGTTCCTACAACTTCTTTTGTAGCCATTTTGTAATCGTTTGAAAGTAACGCGCTAAATTTCATTCTGGCTACTTTTAATGCTTGCTCTATGGATAGATCAGCAACTTTATCAAGTCCAGGATCTTGAGAACCCTTTTCAATATTAAGTTCATCCTTTATAAGTGCTGTTGTTGGAGGTGTACCTACTTCAATTTCAAATGCTTTAGTTCCAATGTCTACAATTACTTTTACTGGAACTTTCATTCCATCAAAATCTGAAGTTTTTTCGTTTATCTGTTCAACAACTTGCATCATGTTAATACCAAGCGGTCCTATTGCAGGTCCTAATGGTGGTCCTGGTGTTGCTTTTCCGCCTTCAATGAGAATTTCTACGGTTTCTTTTGCCATTAATCTGCCTCCTTCTGTATTAATCTAATTTGGTCACCTTTGACCGTAACTGGGATTGGAATCGCAGCTTCAATAAGTTCTAAAACTACTTCTTCCTTGGATTCATCTATTCTAACTACTTTAGCTTTTTCATCTTTAAAAGGACCAGATATAAGCTCTACAATACTTCCTTTTTTAACAGAGGCAAGTACCGGTTCTGGGTTTAAAAATGTTTTTATCTCTTCAAAGGATATTTCACCTTCAACTGATCCCCTTAAATTTGGAACTTTAAATGCGGGATCCTGCATATCTACTTTTGAAGGAGTTTCTACTAGTATATAACCTTTTAAAGTATCTGGAACAAGTATTGAAGTTACGTCTATATCACTGTTTCTAATATTTCTTGCAAGCAGCCTTGCAACGTTTTTTTCTTGTCCCACAAGGGTTCTAAATGCATATATCAAATTATCACTTACCTAAAACATTTAAGCTAATTTAATGCAGTAAATCAATAAAAATTATGTTTGACTAATTAACTGAGCCACAAGAGTTATTACAAAACCTATGACCCCTATGATTATAATTCCAATTCCAGTTATCTTTGCCACGTTTATATATTCATCACGTTCTGGCCTTTTGGATATGTATAAAACTCTTCTGTATTGTTTTAAAGCTTGGGTAATAGATTCTTTATTCAAATTCATAAAAATACCTACTTAAATTCATAATAGAATAAGTTATTGAATTAAGGATTGGGAATAATGTATTTGGTAATTATTCTATATAAATGATAATAGTTTATTTTCATTATGAATTTATAAACCTTTTCATTTTTATAGATAACTAAAACTAACCAAGAGAGAGAAAATCATAGGGTGTTTTTATAATTTATATTATATGATTAAAAAACACCATCTATAAACTCTTCTAAAGCAGATTCATGCACAGAATCTTTGCTTTCTTCTTCCAGATACTCGCGTTCAGCAGGCGCACCATATATGTGAGGAGATTTTACTCCAGCTACTACTATAGTTGTCCTGATGATATTTTGAAGGTCTTCCTGTATCTGTGTACCCCAGATTATGTTTGCATCTGGATCAAGTTCATCAGCCACTATCTGAACAATCTTTTCAGCTTCGTGTAATGTCATATCTGAACTTCCAGATATGTTTATCAATGCACCCTTAGCATTTGAAATATCCAGATCAAGTAATGGACTGTTTAATGCCTCATGAACAGATTCAATTGCCCTATCGCCAGATTCAGATTCGCCCATACCAATCATTGCCATTCCAGAACCCTGCATTATACTTCGTATATCTGCAAAGTCAAGACTTACAAGACCAGGTTTAGTTATGAGCTCTGTTATTCCTTTAACAGCTCTTCCTAAGAGTTCATCTGTAACCATGAAAGCTTTGTTTATAGGCAGATTTGGTGCAACTTCCAGTAATTTATCATTAGGTACAACAATTACCGTATCTGCATTACTCTGCAGCTTTTCAAGTCCTTTTTCAGCATTTTCTCGTCGTCTGAGTCCTTCAGCACTGAAAGGCATTGTAGCGACTGCAATAGTTAATGCACCAATTTTTTTGGCTAACTTCGCAATTACTGGAGCAGATCCTGTTCCAGTACCTCCACCAAGCCCACAGGTTACAAAAACCATGTCGGCTCCTTCTAACCTTTCTTTTATCTGTTCTTCACTTTCTTCAGCACTTTCTTCACCTATTTCAGGTATACCGCCAGCGCCTAATCCTCCACATGTTCCTTTACCTATGAGTATCTTTTGATGAGAATTTGAGTAGAATAAGTCCTGTGCATCTGTATTTACTGAAATAGTATCTGCGCCTTCGATTCCTATTTCCATAAGTCTTGAAACTGTATTATTTCCAGCCCCTCCAGTTCCAACAACAAATATTTTTGCTTTACTCTGTTCTATAATGTCTTTGAGGTCACTGTTGATGTCTGATATATCGAAGTTATTCTGGATATCACTTGGTGTTCTCTCCCTTCTCACTTCAGATTCTTTTAAGGTACTATTTATAAGAGATTTCAATTCCTACCCCCACAGCCAATGTTGTTAAATTTATTTGTGGTATTGTAATAACTTATATTTAAAACCAGCGATTATATCAATGATAATTTACTATCTTGCAAATAATTTTTTAGTTTTATGATGATATCCCCGCCACATCTTTTAGATATTGCTCAAGTATATTACTACATTAATGTCTTTGATTTTCTAATATATGCCCACGTTAAATTCATGAAAATATATCTAAATATAAGAATTATCCCCTAAAATTTAAGATTAAAAAATTATTCCCGCAAACTAAGATCGAGGCATTGCAATTATCTCTTTAATTTTAAGATCAAAGAAATTATTCATATGCGCCGGCTCTAAAACTACCGCAGCATCTGCACCTCGTGCAGTTCCCCCAATTGCAATTATCTCAGAGTTTATGGGTATTAAACCAGCATCAGCAGCCATAATAGTTACTTCAACACAAACCTTTATTCCCTGGCCAAATAATCTAAGGGTACCTGCTATTATCTCAACAGGTGTTACTCCGCCAAATTTATTTGATATTCCCCTGCCAACACCACTTAAAGCATGCGATCCTGTGTAAAATGTTATACCTTTTTCTACAAGCTTACTTTTGTCTTCTTCAGATATTTCCAGTTTTCCTTTTTCTTTAAATCCTGCATGGTGGGTTATACTTACTATATTTACATCATCCATCGCTTCTTTTAGTTTAAGTGCGGTTTTGCCAGATACGGAGGCAACTACAACATTTTTTATGCCTAATTCTTCTTTTCTCTGTTTTACAACTTCTACCAGTTTATCTGTATTTTGTTCACCAGGGCTTTCAAAATAATAAATGCTCTTTTCCATTTATTTCACCTCAATAACACCTTTATTTATTTATCTCCAAAACTTTATATTTTATTGATATTTTTTCGCACCATGTCGGTTTACCTCATAAATCACCAAAAGACATGATGCCATATAATAAAACATGACTAAAAATTTTATTTTTGATAGTATTATCTGTTACAATTTACATACTTATACAAAAATTAGAATGTCAAATTAACAAACACAAACTTTAAAATTTACATGCATTACTATATAAATCACAAAAACAATAAGAAACTGACATAATTAAATTTAATTGTTTTAGAAATTTATCAAAAGGTGAATTAATGAAAGCATTTGACTTTATTGGGTCATATAGAATTCCTAAACCCCGAAAAATAGGAATAACAATGATGTTAGATAAAGGTCTGGGTTTAAATGCCCTAAACGATCTGATGGAAGTATCTGGTGAATATATAGACCTCGCCAAATTTGGATGGTGCACTTCAGCACTCCATGATAGAGATCTTGTTAAAGACAAAATTGACACATATTTATCCTACGATGTAACTCCTTATCCTGGAGGAACTCTTTTTGAAGTTGCATATATGAAAAATAAATTTTCAGAGTTTTTAGATGAATCTGACAAGTTAGGTTTTACAGCTATTGAGATATCAGATGGATCTACAGTCATATCCCCTGAAGAAAGAAGAAATATAATCTCTGAAACTAAAGATAGAGGATTCACAGTTATTTCAGAGGTTGGAAAAAAGAATCCTAAAGATGATTGTAAACTGGATACTGAAGACCGTGTGAAACTTATAAATTCAGATATAAATGCAGGTTCCGATAGAATACTGATTGAAGCACGTGAAGGCGGAAAGGGTATAGGCATTTATGATGAAAGCGGGAACGTTAAAGAAGATGAAGTTGAAATACTCGCAAAAACAGATATGGAAAAAATAATCTGGGAGGCCCCTTTAAAAAACCAGCAGACTTATCTAATCTTGAAATTTGGACCAAATGTAAATCTGGGTAATATAGCGCCAGATGAGGTAACTGCACTTGAAACCATGCGGCGCGGGCTTAGAGGAGATACTTTAGGTAAATTAGACCTTTAACCCCCTATCTCTTATTTTTATAATTACATTCCCTATTTAATACAGTAAAATCCAGCCTGCATATAAGAATACCAGAACATCTCAACTACACTAAATCCGCTTTTTCTAAGTAATGAAAGATGATCCTCAACAGTTATAGGGAAATATTCTACACCAAACCGTTTAATATGGTTATCAGCATCAACAACTGTTTTACCCATTGAAATTTGAAATTTTCTCCAGTACTCTTTCCCTATTTCAGTTCCTTTGTCTGTAAGCGGGCTGATATTTTCAAATGTCACATAAACTCCATTTTCATTTAAATTATTATAGCATGACTTTACGGCTTTGTATCTTTCATCTTCGCTTAAATAATGGTGTGATTGAATTGAAGTAATTACATCAACTGGATCTGAAAGAGAAATATCCTGACTTGGTGTAGGTTCTAGAAATTCCACATTTTTATTATTTTCTAATTTTTCTTTTGCTTTGTTTAACATGTCTGCAGAAGGATCAGCCAGTATAAAAACCGTACTTTGGAATTTTTGCAGTGCTTTTTCTACCAGATTACCTGTTCCACAGCCGGTATCTAACCAATATTTAGGGTTTATATCCATTGATTCAACTAAATTAAGAATTTCCTGGTGAAAGAAATTATAATAAGGAATTGTATTTGCTATTTGTAAGTCATATTCACTTGAAAGGTGTGATGTTAAATTATCTAATTTCTGCATTTTTATTTCTCCAAACGATCTGTAAATTAAGATTAAAGCTAATCTTTAATATAGTAAATAACTAAATAGTTTTGACTACTTATATGAGAAATCTGTTTATATGTTGTTGACCCCAAAAAAATCAGAGTTAGCAAAAAACTTTGTTTTTTGCACTATTGAAAAGCAAAGCTTTTCGATGCCCCGAAATTATAAATTTCGAGGGCTCCAAGAAATTCTATAGAATTTTTGAGAGATTTTTGGGCTATCAAACACATCGTGTTCGGGCATGCAAAAATTGGAAATTTTCGCGGTTGCAAATTTACCATTTTCAAATATCAAAAAATTATTAGGTTTAAAAAGTTATGTTTACGGAACGAAGTTCCGTAACCGTGAAAATTCTATGAATTTTCACATGTTATTTACTATAATTTTAAGAATACATGATTTGATCCTAAATTTCTAAAGCTCATGTCCATAACATGTCATGAATTATACTTTCAAAATTGTAATGTTGGTATATGCATATCTTAAAACATGCAATTTACCTCAAGATCACACGAAAATTTATTTACACAACTTCAGGAACATGAGCGTTAAAATAAACATCTCAAATTTTTATACAAATAAACCAATTAGATGTGCAGATATGAAAACCCAAAAATATGAAATTATTCCAGTTAAAACAGGTTACATCAAGCCAAACGAATCATACGACATAATCATTAATAATGCGGAGAATTTATTAGAAGATGGAGATTATCTTGTAATTTCAGAGACTCCCATAGCCATAGCCCAGGGCAGAATGGTTGATGAAGCATTAGTTAAACCTTCATATCTTGCAACTTTTCTTGCAGATATCTGGTCAAAATACCTGTGGGGTTATATCCTCGGCCCCCTTTTAAGAATTAAACAGAGAACAATTAAAAATCTAAGAAATTTACCCCCTGAAGCACGATCACATAAAGAAGTTGTACTAAAATATTATGGATTAAAACATGCTTTAAAACCTGCTTCTGAAGCTGGAATTGACCTCAGTAATGCACCGGGGACTTATGTCTCTCTGTTACCACACGAGCCGCAGCATGTGGTGGAAGACATTGCACAAAAAATATCTAAAAATGTTGCAAAAGAAGTTGTAGCTATAGTAATTGATACAGATGCAACTTATGAATTTTTAGGTATGAAATTTACATCACTTCCCATAGCTGCAGAAGGAATTAAAGCTAATTTTGGAATAATGGGATATATGCTGGGAAGATTCGGCAGAATCATAGGCCCTACCCCCTTAGCTATCTCCAAACCCCAGAATATGGAAAAAATCCTGGAAATTGCCAAAGTTGCCGATGATTACCAAAACCAAACTGAATACAGTATGAAAACGGTTTACGACATGGGAAATACATTTGACAAAGAAGTTGACAGCGTAACAATTGAAATGTTGAGTTCTATAGAACATACCCCCGCAGTCATCATCAGGGAGCTTAAATAATGATTATATCTATTGACATCATTGTCCGCCATGATCAATATTGTTACATCCAAATAATTAAATAGTAGTATAACAATAATAATAACAAGAGTCAAAATGTGTTACTCAACATCATTTTGATAAAAATTAAAATTTAAATGTCTTAAGAACCAGTGTTTTTCAGAAATGCTCGTTAAATATTTTTTTAATTTAACTTTAACGACTTTGCAATTTACATCTACCGCACTTTTTTAAAATAATTTCCTAGGAGGATAAACATGCTTAATGTTAATGGCCCAGTAACTCAAGAATTAATTAAATCTTCCCTATCTAAAGAAGGAACCGAGATTCTAAACGAAACTATGGTTCAAGAATTGATCCATGAAGTCACTGAAGATAATGAACATAGTCTCACCATTATCAAATGTCTTTTAGAAGGTAAAATAACTGATGAAGAAATTTCAGAAGAAATCGAAGTAAGACTCAATATAGTGAGAAGAATTCTTTACAAACTCTACGATGCAGGACTTGCAAGCTACAAGCGAAGTAAGGATCCTGAAACTCAGTGGTACACCTACAGCTGGACATTTGAAAAAGACAGTGTTATTGAAACTATTTCTAAGAACTACGAAGAAAAAGCAGAAGAAATCGAAGAATCATTAGCATATGAAGAAGACAATATGTTCTTTGTATGTACCAATGGATGCAGATTTAAATTTGAAGAAGCTGCAGAGTACAACTTCATATGTCCGGAATGTGATGAAACACTAGAGTACCAGGATAACACTTCCGTAATCAGTGGATTAAAAGAACAAATGAACTAATTCTTTTTCAGGGGCAAATATTTGACTATTAAAATTTTAAAGGATTTAAATTGCCCTATTCATTTAATTAATCATTCCAAGGCTGTTTGCATGAAAGCCTTGAAATTATCTTCTAATTTTGATGTTGATATCGAACTGGTAGAAACAGGCGCTCTACTCCACGATATTGGTAGATCTAAAACAAATGGCATAGATCATGCAATAGCAGGCGCAGAAATACTAAAAAATATGGGATTCCCCGATTCCATTGCAAATATTGCACTGAGGCATATAGGTGCAGGTATTCCAAAAGAAGAAGCAATACAGCTAGGTTTACCTCCACAGGATTATATTCCACTTACACTCGAAGAAAAAATTGTCGCCCATGCAGATAATTTAACCCACTGGGACAAAGAAGTAAATTTAGATTTTGTAATTAAAAAGTGGAATGAAAGGCTTGGAGAAGATCATCCATCAATCAAGAGGATTATCAAGCTCCATAATGAGATTGTAGGTTAATACTTATTAATTTTCAGTTTTTTACTATATGTAATTATATTTTCTTAGTATCAATGATCTCAGATTTCTCATCCTGTTTAAAACTGTTTTTATATTCCACTTGCTCAATTTTACAGCCAGACCCAATGGTTACATCAGTTCCCCTCACTATTTTTGCAGTTGTGTTTTCAAGGTAAACACTGTCTCCTTCAATAATATCTGCAGTAAGTTCATTTTGTTCGCCGGGCATGACAATAAGTTTAAGGCCTAAAAAGCTTAATTTTCCGCTTTTTTTAACTGTGATTTCTGATCCACCAATTTCATGTACTTTACACGGCCAGTATAAGTTTATTTTTACTATATCTGCATTTAACAGCCCATCAATTGTAAGACCTCCTTCTACAGTGAAAATTTCGGCGTTGCAATCTCCACCAGTTCTGATATTCCCTGTAATTTTAGCCTCATCTGCAACTAATTCACCGTTAACTTCAAGTTCCCCCTGAACTTTAACTTTTTGAACTTTTAGATTACCTTTAACATCTGCCTCGCCCCTTATGGTTACCTTACCTTCAGCTTTTAGGTTTCCATCAACTCCACCTTCCCCATTAACTTTAAAATCAGTGCAGTCAATATTTCCATCTAACATTCCTTCCCCCATTATGCTGACATTATTTGCTGCATTTAGATTGCCGTCTACTGTACCTTCTCCATTAATTTTAAAATCCTTACATTCAATATCACCATTTATTTTTCCTTCTCCCATTATGCGAATTTTATTGTACTTCCCGCCGGATGAACTTCCAGATCCATAAATTTTTAAATCTTCAACTTTGTTTTCCATAATAATCTCTCCTTAAATAAAACCCACAAAAATCACAGATTTTTGGGGTGTTTGCAAATCTCTCAAATCCGAAGGATTTGGAGCACAAAAATCACAGATTTTTGTTAGCTTCGATTTGCAACCGTAAAAAACGAAGTTTTTTACATGTTTGCAAAATTCCATAATTTTCGAGCATTAAAGAAAGAGAACTAATCCTCTTTCCAGCTAAATGTAGCTACCCCTAATCCAAACAGTATGATTCCAAGTACTGCAACAATTAACAGGTTAATACATGCATCTCCAGTATTTCCTGTGATCATAGAACTTCTCAAACCTTCACTCAGGTAAGTTAAAGGAGATATTTTTGCCAGATACTGCAGGAACCACGGCATATTCTCAACAGGTATTAAAGTCCCTGAAACGAACATCAATGGAAATGTTATAACTCCCACAGCGTTCATGGCAGATTCTTCATTTTTAACGAAGTTTGCAACCACTATTCCAAACCCTGCAAAAAGTGCAGTTCCAAGGACTATCAACAGTAAACTTATCAGGTTGATATTTGGATGTATGTTAAATACAAGCCATGCCAGGAATACAGCCACTGCCAGAGAAAGAATCACCAGCACAGTCCATGTGGTAATTCTTGCAGCAATCCATTCCTTACTTGAAAGGGGGGTGGTTGAAAGTTTTCTAAACACACCACTACTACGTAATCTTGCAATGGTTCCCACTGCCATGTTTGTTGCTGCAGACATTATAGTAATAGCAAGTATTCCTGGAAGCAGGAAGTCAAAGTAGTTCATTCCAGATGAAGCAGCTTCAGTTGGGTTTACATTAATAATATTTTTGGCACCAGCCATTTTCATGTTGAAACCATTTGCAACCTGTTGAACCACAGAAACAGCCGCCATGGATGTAGATTTTGACTTGTCGTAGTATATTGGTAAATCAGCACTAGGAAGACCACCAGATCCTGTCGTTAAAATGTCATGCCCAAATCCTTTCGGTATTTCAAGATATGCGGAGACTTTCCCATCTTTAAGCATCTGCTCCAGATTCATACCTGAACCATCTTTGAGTTCCAACGCCCCTGTAGAGTTCAATGCCTGAATAAAAGAATTCGACATCTGTGAACCATCGTTATCCTGATAATATAATGTGATAGAGCCAGATTGACCACCAAATATGTATCCAAATAAGAGGAATAAAACTATAGGAAATACAAACATCCAGAAAATGTTCATTCTGTCCCTGAAGGTCTCTTTAAAACTGTATTTAATATCAGTAGTAATTCGTGACATTTATTTTCCCCCTTCAACAAGCTTATCACCAGTTAAATTTAAAAATACATCTTCAAGGGTTGCTTTTTTAACGTAAAGCTCTTCGCATGTTAAACCACTTGCATTAATAATAGATATTGCATCAGACATGCTCTTCATACCATTTCCTTCTTCTAATTCTACCAGAATGTCATTGCCTTCAACTTTACAATCAGGGATAGCTTTAATAAGTTCACCTCTTGTATGTTCGTCACATTCTCTGATAATAAGCATATTACCCCCACCATAACGATTTATTAAGTCTTCAGGGGTTCCTTCAGCAATGATATGGCCGTTATGTAAGACACACACCCTACCTGCAAGATAGTGGGCTTCATCCATGTAATGAGTTGTAAGAAATACGGTCTTACCCTGTTTTTTTAATTCTTTAACTGCATCCCATACGTCTCTTCTTGCTTTTGGGTCAAGACCAGTGCTTGGTTCATCAAGAAAAACTATTTCAGGATCATTTACAAGCGATATAGCAATTCCCACACGTTGTTTTAAACCTCCAGAAAGGTCCTTAAATAAAACATCTCTTTTATGCTCTAAACTCAACATTTTGACGAGGGCATCCACGTCTACATGTTTTGGATACATTTGAGCAAAATAATCGATATTTTCATATACTGTCAACCATTCAAATGCATTAAAATCCTGCGGAAGCACGCCAATTTTTTGTTTAACTTTCATTTCGTCTTTTTTAATGTCAAATCCAAGAATATTTACAGAACCTGCAGTTGAACTTTTAAGACATTCCATTATCTCAACTGTTGTTGTTTTACCTGCACCATTAGGACCAAGGAAAGCGAATATTTCGCCTTTTTTGATACTAAATGATATATTATCTACTGCAGTGAAATCCCCGTATTTTTTTACCAGAGATTTCACCTCAATTACGTTATTTGTCATCTTTTTCACTCCATATAACTATCATAAACTCAACCCAACAGTAGTTAGCCTATTTTTTTCTATGAATACCTGCTTAATGTAAGAGCATGTGAAAAGTATTATCATTATCATATCCTCCTGTGAGTGCCAACCACAGCATTTTCATCCTGTTTGAAACTTTCATTATACTCTACAAGTTCAATTTCACAGTCAGGCCCTAATTCTATGTTATTTCCCCTCACGACTTTGGCATGGGTATTCTCTAGGTAAACATCATCTCCCTCAATAACATCTGCATTAAGACCTTTATCGTGCCCATGTGGCCAGATAAAGTTTTTTAGACCTCTTAATCCAAACCGGCCCATTTTTTTAACCGTGATTTTCTCACCGCCAATTTCGCGTGCCCTGGATGGCCCGTGTAAATTGAGTTTTAATTCACCTGCATTTAAGAGGCCTTCAACTGCAAACATGCCGTCTACACGAAACATTTCAGCGTTGCAGTCCCCTCCAATATTGGCATTTCCATAGGTTTCAGCCTCTTCTACAGATAAATTCCCTTCAATATTTACCATACCATTAACTTTAACTTTTTCAGCCCTCAAATCCCCTTTTATTGAACTATTACCATTAATTTTGGCAGTTTCTGCTTTCACGCTGCCTTTAACATTAGCCTGTCCATTAACTCTCAAATAAACACATTCCAGATCACCGCTTATACTTCCATTTCCATTTATAGTTACAGAGTTGTATTTGCCCCCAGTTGAACTTCCATGACCGTTGATTTTCAAGTTAGATATGCTCTCTTCCATAATAATCACCATTAAGCTATTTTAATTTTTAATTCCTCAATTAAATCAGATAAATTCATCCTTTCAATGAGGTTCATGCTGCTTTCAAAATGAATATCACAAACATTTGAGACCAGGCAGCAGGTTGAAATTCCAAGTTTACGCAGGAAAAGCAGTTCACCGCCTTTTCCCTTAAATTCAGGATATTTCTCTTCTAACAGATTTAATATTATTTCTCCCTCATCAAAATTGATTTTTCCAGATTCAAACATTTTATCTAAAATATAAATGTAAAGCATCTCTCCAAATGCAAATTTTTCTACCTCACCTTTCCTTTGGGTGTAAAAATTAAGGGTGGTCTTTGAAACAATGTTCCGTTCCACCAATTTTTCGCTTTCAAGCACTATTTCCCTTAAATTTGGGGAAAGCATGTCGGCAAGATCATCCAGCGATACGTCTCCTTTCATGTTTTTTATCTTTTCAACCCTATCCAGTATCCTGTCTTTTGGAAAAAAGGTCTCCTGGCCTGTGAATGTGGATTTCTTAATGAACCATTCTTCAGGTATGAGGTTTTTCCTTTTCCAGCGGTAAAGCTGGCCGTAGGAAATTCCAGTTAACTCCAAAAGCTCTTTTTTGGATATTAAATCGTCTTCCATACACAAATCACTTCCAATACGCTAGTTTCACTAATAAAACACCTAAGATCATTATAAATTTGGAGCGACCATCAAATGAGGAGGCAGTAAATATCACTTGATGGTTCTCACGTAACATAACATTGTTACGCTAACTATATAAACTTTACCTATTGAGGATTCTGTTAACTAAATGTTATGCCATTGAGCAGTACTACAATATGCACAATATCACCATATTTAGAAATTTATTACAGCTTTTTAAGGTATTACATCAATTTAAAATCAAAAAATCCCCTCAATAATTACTGAAATAAAACCTGATTTAAGTAATATGAAGAAAAATTGATTAATTTAGTTAAAAAAGGAAAAACTAGAAAAAAACTCCGCTTTAACCTCTTAAAACTCTTCCAATTTTTTTGTTAAAGTATATTTAGTATTAAATTAAATTAGAAGTGGTGGTTGGATGCTAGAATATGTAAATTATACAATAGAACAGAATATTGCATCAAAAGACATAAAAATTAAATATAAAGATATTAAACTCACTAAAGAGCAATATGATTATTTGAAAGACAGGTTAAACCTGTATATGTTCACTACACCGGATGAAGAATATCCTATGATACCATTAGCCAAATATAATGACTATTACGAATCATTAACAATAAATCTTATTATTAGTGCCCCTTTTAAGTCTAGTTTTAACGATCCTGACGAATTAAACAGGGTACTTGAAACTCATATAACTGGATTTCAAGAATTTTATGAAAAACAAAAAGAAGAGTTTGGCCCCATAAATCATGAAAAAGATTGATAGCTTTCTTTATACTGCCTTAGGTCTTTTTTTTAGCTCATATTTTTTATCTTCAATTTTATACTTTCTAATTTCAACATAAAATCAATTCTGCTATTTTAAATTAAATAATATTGCACTATATTGCATAATTTAAAATTCTGATATAAAATACACATTAAAATTTCCCATACATTTTAAAGAATAAGTTTCTGACAAGTCAAAAAATTATCAAATTACAGACATAAAAATATAATAATTACAGCACATATCTATATAATGCAAATTTAATTGATTTCACAAGTTTACTCTGCTAATTTCACTAAAAGAGGTAAAATATTGAATTTAAACAAAAAGAATATCATAATCTTTCTCGGACCATCACTGAGTGCTGATGAAGCTTCCAAAATATTAGATGCCGATTATCGTCCCCCAATACAGAGAGGAGATGTGACAGCTGCCTTGCAGGATAATCCAGACATAATTGGAATTATAGATGGTGTTTTTCACCAGCAGCCTGCAGTTTCCCACCGCGAAATATTAAATGCGCTTAAAAAAGACGTTACCATCGTGGGCGGGGCAAGTATGGGCGCACTCAGGGCATCAGAACTTGATGGCTTTGGAATGGTTGGAATAGGTTACGTTTATAACCAGTACAAAAACGGCTTTATCGAATCAGATGATGACGTGGCAATTGTTATTAACCCCCTAAATTTAGAACAGCTCTCAGATTCACTTGTCAGCATGGAATATAACTTCAAAAGGATGGTTGAGAAAGTAATAATATCTAAAGAAGAATTTAACAGATTATTTAAAACTGCAAAATCTATCTTCTATCCAAAAAGAACCTATGATCTGGTTTTTAAAAATGCAGATATTGATGATAGTAAAGTTAAAGAAATTAAAAAGTTTTTAGATGAAGAAGGAATTGATATCAAACGACAGGATGCAGTTGATGTTATAAAATACATTAAAAACATAACAGAATGAATAACAATTTCAAGATACAATTAATGTTAACATGACAAGTGAAAAAAGCAGCCATAAGATACAGTTGATGTTAAATACATTAAAAACAGGATAGACTAACAAAAATATTTTAACTCTAATCATACCTAATCCGTATTTAACTGAATTTACACTTATTGAATTTTAAGGATGAGTTTATGGACCTTGAACAGAAAATAGAAAAGATAAAAGAATGTCTTAAAGATAAAGAAGTTATAATTGCTTTTTCAGGCGGTGCAGACAGCACACTTATTGCAAAAATAGCAAAAGACGTGTGTAAAGAAGCTGCAGCCGTAACAGTAGATAATGGAGTTCTTCCTCCAGACTGTATCAGCAACGCAACTGAAATTGCAAAGGAAATTGGGATTCCCCACGAAGTGGTGAGATACAATCTCATGGAAAATGAAACTTTCAAATCTAATTTACCAAGCAGATGTTTTATCTGTAAAAATGAAATGTACAACAAGTTACAAGATATAGCAAACGAGAAAGGGATTTACACCCTAATCGATGGGACAAATATCAGTGATTTGCTTGAAGACCGCCCAGGAATAATGGTTAACTATGAAAAAAATATAGTCAGCCCCCTTGTATACGCCGGTTTTACAGACGAAGATGTAAGGAAAACTCTTAAAAAGCTGAATGTACATTATTCAACATCTACAACATGTTTTGCAACCAGGATTTCCAGATACAGCGAGATAAGCCCCAAAAAAATAAACAGGATAAGCTACGGCGAATCATTTATCAAAAATATGGTAAGAGACGGTCCTGTAAGGGTAAGAGACGACAACAATATTGCCAGGATCGAAGTTGGAAATGTCGAAAAACTATTAAACATGGGAATTTTAAATCATATAAACTCAGAATTAAAATCAGTTGGCTTTAAACGTGTTGCACTGGATATTAGCGGTTATGGGGAGCCAGAGAAAGAATTAGTTGTTTATAAACCGTGTAAAGATGAAGAAAATAAAATAATGTTTGAAACAGAACTGCCCTATGAATTAGATATTAAAAATACATGTTCAGAGCTTAAGAAACTAGGATCTACTAAATGTTCAGAGCAAATGGGAATAGCAATGCTTGAAATAGAAGGTAGAAATGTAACAGTATTTAAAACAGGCAAAATCGTTGCCAGACGTGTTACAGATAAAGAAGATGCAGAAAAGGTTTTAATTGATGTTCTGCCATGTATTAGAAGAAAATTGGAGTAAATATAGTTTTGAATAATTACTCCCCTATTTTTTATACATTCAAATTTTTACCCATTTAAAATATAATTAAAAGTCTTTATGCACGCTTCCGCTGGCCTTTCTTCTAGAACTGGTAAGTTTTTTCCAGAAACCCCTTGTATCTTCACTTTCAAAGGAGATATACCTTCCAGTAACTTCAATTTCCACACCATCAACTACCACACTATTTATAAATAGTTGAATAGTTGATGCATCTTCTAAAAGGTCATTTGCTTCGTAATCATAGTCTATCACAAGATCGTCATAGTCATAAACGTTTTTGATGGTACTTTTAATTGCATCTTCAATTAAATTAAATACTGTTTCAACTACTGGAACATTTGCCCACCAGCAGTATCCAAGGATTAATTTAAGTAGTATACTTTTAACAGACACTTCACCATCAAGTTTGGAAACAACTTTAATACTTCCGTTCTGCGATGTTATTTTGAGAGTAAGTAGTGATTCTGACATCTTAATCCTTAATTGCTTTTATTAGATCTGTAGCTCTTACAAGTCCTGTTAATTCTCCATCAACATCTATAACTGGTATCTGCTCAATATTATGATGCCTCATTTTATTGGCACATTCTGTCACAGTGGTTCTTGTGGTGGCTGTTATTAAATCAACTGCCACAACATCTTTAACCTCTTTATCAGAAAATTTAAGATGGTTTGTTATGACATAAAGAACATTTGTACTGTCCCATGACCATTTATCTCCTTCAGTACCTACAGATGTGTTATGAACTGTTCTCTCAGAGACAACTTCACTTTCATTTATAAAATCAGTTTCTGTGAGTATTCCAGATAATTTTCCATCTTTATTTAACGCGATAAGCACTTTAAATCCAGAATATCTCATCATTTCAAAAGCTACATTCAAAGGAGTTCTTTCCCATGTTGTAGGAATATTTTTAAGCATATACTCTTTAACTGGTTCTCCAATGTCTAGTTTAGATAATGCCTTTTGTATCAAATCAAATGCAGTAACTAAACCGACCAATTCCCCATCATGAACAACTGGAACTCTTCTTATGTTGTTTTCTATCATTTTGATTGCGGCATCTTTAATATCATCATCTGGAGTAGTTGTTACCAGATTTCTAGTCATTATAAGAGCTATTTGTTCTTCATCCGGGTTATTTACAAGATCTGATCTTGTAACTAATCCAACAAGTGTCTTTGTTCCAGATTTTACAACAGGCAGGCCTGACACATTCTTTTCTCGCATTAATTCCAGAGCGTTCAAACGGTTCCCTGGAACCTGTATATAGTGTATATCCTCTGACATTACCTCTTTTACAAGCATTGTTACACCAACTAATAAAAATAACTACAAAACAGATATTCAAATTTAATGCACGACTAAAACAGGGCACTGTGATGACCGTACCACATTTTCAGTCACACTTCCCAGTAAAAATCGGTCTAATCCATGTTTTCCTGAAGTACCCATTACAATAAGGTCAACACCTTCTTCTTTCACAGTATTTATTATAATATCTGAAGGAGAGCCTTCTTTAGTACTAAGGGTCAATTTAACTTCTTTTTGACATTCATCTTCAATTTTACTTTCCTTTAATATGTCAGAAATCTTCTCCAGTGATTTATGCCCTTCTTCTTTTAGCATCTCTTTGATCCGCACTATAAGATCCTCTGCAGGTAATCCAACAAGCGATGATGTCTCAATTACGTTTAGAGCTATAAGTTCTGCACCGTTTAATCTTGCAAGCCATATTGCATGTTTTGCAGCCTTGTTTGCATACTCAGAACCATCTGTAGGCAGTAAAATTTTTTTATACATGAATTCACCTCTTAAGATAATATATGACTTAATAATATATATTTTAATTGTACTGATTCAAATATTATATAAACTAGATTATTAATTTTTACTTAATTAAAAGCTGATTTAATATTAACGTATTACTAAAACAGGACATGGTGCCGATCTCATAGTGTTTTCAGCTACACTTCCAAGCAAAAATCTATTAACACCATGTCTTCCAGCAGTACCCATTACCACAAGATCTATATTTTCCTCATCTATAGTTTTGAGTATTTTATCTGCAGGAGACCCTTCTTTAAACTTCAAATCTAATTTAACATCCTTCCGGCATTTTCCACCATCTATAATTCCAGTCAGCATATGAGAATATTCATCAAACACCCTTTGTACGTCCTGCTCTAATTCTTTTTTTAGTTCAGCTTTATTAACTGATCTGATTCCACTAAATCTAGGGGTTTCAACTACATATAAAACCAGTATCTCTGCACCGCTTCTACTTCCTATTTGAAAAGCTTGTTCTGCAGCCCTTTTTGCATTTTCAGAACCGTCTGTAGGCAATAAAATTTTTTCATACATTAATCCACCTCTCACATTTTTCTAATAATAGTCCTATGCTGTAAAATGCCATAAATTAATTAATATATACAATATTGCCTTCTGTGATTAAACCAACTATATCTTTCGGTTCTGTTCTGTTAATAAGAGATAATATTGAATTACCTGAAAATTCTTTTACAATGATAATATCTGCAGTACTTTCTTCTTTTATACATCCTGTATTTAAATCAAAGGCATTTGCAGCGTTTACTGTCGCCATCTTAAATATTTCTGCGGGAGAAAAATATTCTCGGTAATAGCCACGAGTTACTTTCAAGGCATATTCCATTTCCCTCAACATATTAGGGGAATTAAACATTATATTATCTGTTCCAAGAAGTACATTTATTTTATGTTTAAGCATGTCACTTATTGGTGGAATTCCAACAGAAAGTGTTCCATTTGATCGGGGGCATGAGACCACAGAACTACCGCTGTCACCTATCAATTTTAAATCATCCCCAACAGGAGCTGTAACATGAATTAAAGCATTTAAATCTGATTCAACAGCCCTTTGAACTTCACTCTTCCCAGTTGCTTTAATAGAATCCTCCTGCAGTTTTTCATATTCTGCAGTATGTATTGCAGAGATTTTTCCATGTTTTTCACATATTTTAGCAATTAAAGCCACCACTTCATCCCTTATTTCGCCAAATCCACTTAAACCTATACCATCACACGATTTAAGGAGATTCTTAGTGATGCTTTTAATTTCTCCCTTTCCCACATCAGGATCAAAAAATGAGTTATCCCTTCCAAGAACTATTTTTCGTATTTGAATATCTTCAGAAGCTTCTTCTAGTAAACATATCCCTTCAAGTCCTCCTTCTCTAAAATCAACGAAAGTTGAAGTGCCGCTTGCAAGCATATCATTCATAGATCGCTTCATGGAATTTATGATTTCTTCAGGTTTTGATTCTTCAAGTATTCTATGTTTAAGACCGTTTGGTGGTTTAACAATTTCAGCTATAGTTTTTCCATCCCCAACATCGCAGGCTATAGAATCGCCGATATGGACATGAGAATTAATAAACGCAGGGGCCACAATACATCCCTTTGCATCGATCTTTTTACCGCCCTTGACTTTACCTCCAGTAATTTCAATTATTTTATCGTCTTCAATTACCACATTTGCCTTAATGGCATCCATGCCTTCCCCATACAGTACTTTGCCATTTTCAATTGTTATCATGTGAACATACCTTCAGAATCTGTTCTTTACCCCTATTTTTATATATTAATTTATAAAAAGTACGACAACATTATTTAATCTTTTAATTTTCTTTCAGTTCATAAATCATAGTTTTATAAAATATAATATAGTAATCAAATAATTTAAACTATTTTTGAATCTCATTTAAAGTAGATAAATAATAAAAAAAATAGTTATGTCCTTTTTAAAGTTCCACAGATATGCAGATAATATTAAATTAGAATAAAATCTGGAATTAATTATAACTATAGCTCATATAGACTTTAAATGCTATTATAACATGATTTATTCAAAAGCATTAATAATTAATAAAAGAATATTAAACAATTTCAAAGAATTAAACTCAATTAACTATTATAAATAATTTAACTGATAATTATGCATTTGCGAAAATTTTTAGGCCGCCTATTCAAATGAAATAGGAAATATCGAATTTAATCAATTAAATCATTACACTTGACTTCCAATACTGTAAGTTTAATTAACTATGTCCTGACAGTGAAATTGTTCATATATTCGCTGGTTTTCAACTTTATTTATATTACCTTAAGTTTAGAAGCCTTTCTTTGTCTAATCTATTTATTAGTAACAGAATCAGAATAATGAAGCACATCTCTAGTATTAGTGTCATACTGTAATAAGACAAGATAGAACCGGCATGTACAACATTTGTAACATCTGAGATAGGTTTAGTGGCACTAGATACAGCTGCAACACTGCCTAGACCCGCTAGTAACAATACGGTTATCATGTTATCTTGAGAGAATCTCAGCAATAACCATGATGAAAGCATGATATATATCAAAGAAAATAGGGGAATTATACATAATATCAAGATCCAATCTCCTAAAGATAAATATACACTAATACCTTTAAACCAAAAAAAGATACTTAATACACCTACACCTAAGAAAACCAGAGGATATGTTAGTAAAGTTAGCGCACAAATTTTTCCTACCCATAGTTTGGTAATAGAAATTGGCGCTGCTAATATAGATCCAAATATTCCTAAAATTTTTTCATCGTAAAACATACTTTGAGATAACGTAACGCCTGTCATCCACACTGCTATTGAAGGAATTATTATGTAACAAAGTTTTATAGACAAAAAATTTACCATTTCATTTCCATAATTTTGTGTAGAGTATACATAGCCCATCATCAAAACCATTCCAAGAGTAAATAATACAAGTGTAATATATTTACTATTTCTCCAGGCTATGCTCGCTTCTTTTAGAATAATCGTTTTTAATTGGGTATTCATTTGACTACCTCACTAATTTTACTATTCTCGTTTTGTTTAGAATAATTATTTTCAATTGAGTATCCATTTGACTCCTTCACTAATTTTAGATATATTTCTTCAATAGATTCATCATGAGATTTTAAAAGGTTATCTAAAGTATCACTGTAAATTAATTTTCCTTCCTTAATTATAATTACATGAGAGCTTATTTTCCGAACTTCTTCTAAATCGTGAGATGAAAATAGGACAGATTTACCTTCGCTTGCAAAATTTTTAATTATATTCCTTATAATATGCCTTGATTCTGGATCAATCCCCAAAGTTGGTTCATCTAATATCAATAGCTCTGGTTCTGGAATTAATGCTCTTACCAAAGCTAGTCTTTTTGTCATACCGTAGGAGTACTTAAATACTCTTTCATCCCCCCATTTATCTAATTCAACTAGTTCTAGTAGATCCTTGGCACGACTATAAGCTATTTTTTTATCAATATTATACAAACCACCCCAATAAACTAAATTTTCCAACCCAGTTAGATCTTGAAATAAACCATTAAATTCAAGCATAAAGCCTATTTTAGTTCTATTTTGCAGGTTTATTTTGTTGTTAGAGTAAGGATCACTTCCCAATACTTTTATTAGTCCACTATTTGCTTTGATCAAACCTAAAATTAGTTTGATTGTTGTTGTTTTTCCAGCTCCATTTGGACCCAAATATCCTAAAATTTGACCTTTTTCGACATTTAGAGTAATCCCCTTCAAAGCCTGAAAATTACCATAGTATTTTTGCAACTCTTTTATTTCTATAATACTCATTCCAAACATTCCTTAGGAATTTTTATTTTTATACTCACCCAATTGTTATTATGTACTTACTTAACATATGAACTAATAAAATAAATATGTTTTGATTAAAAGCATTGATTCATAAAGTAGAATAGTACAAAATTAAAATTAATGGTTATATATGCATTAAATTATGATCTATTACTTATTAATGTTACAATGCAAAGAAACAGGGATAATATTATTTAAAAATAAGAAAGTACAGTTTCTATGTGAATAAGACCTTTTATTGCATCTATAAAACGTAATTTAGAATTACTTTATTATCTTTTTAGTTTAAGTATAAAAATTGAGTTATAAAATTAAAAAATAGAAAAAATATGGAGTTAAAAAGGAAAGTTAAAATGACTTTCCATTATTATTCTCATTTATCTCAGAAACCTTCTTATTATAATCTGTTTTAACTGTACCATGCTTGTATTTAAAGTAAACCTTGTAAGTTTTGTATGCTCCAGATTTAAGCCCATATGTGTAGATATTTTTATAATAAGTACCGTACCATGCCCTTGTGTAACAAACCCCTGAAGAAGCAGTTCCCTGGTTTTTAACAGTTACGTACAAATAATTTCCAGATTTATAAGCTTTTGTTATTACAAGGTCAGGTTTCGGGTTTACTGCAGTATTATACCATTTTTCAGCAGCAGCATTATCGTAAGCAGTAGTTTGAGCAGCGGTCGGAAATTTGCCGCTCCAGTTACCTACAAAAGCACACATTCCATCATCATTCCGCCACACCCGAACACCGCTGTAAGTCGTATACTTGGTTATCTTTTCATAATTTTTACCGTTAGCATCCGAGAAACTTGTTGCTCCCCTTAAAAAATCATAAACTATCTCTGCCCCACTCCAGCCAGTGGCATAATAATTTGCCCCTGCACTATTGAACATCTTTGCAAAGTTGTAAACCGTTTCTGTGGGATTTGCAACTTCTTTTCCATTAACCCAACCCGTTGAAAAACAAGTATGCAACAAAATTACGGGAATATTTTTCTTAAATGGTGCTGTAAACAGTTTTCCATTCCATCCTTCACGCATTTGACCATTTATACCCCAAATAAATCCATTAGATCCAACAAGAGCGAAAGGGGCTTTTGCTGTTCCTCCATTTCCATCATAATTACCAGACTGATAACCTCCATGTCCTTCATAGATCACAGCATCCGCTTTGTACATTCCTTTTATAATGTTTTTAGTAGTTGCATTTTCTTTATAAAGTGCCACAACCTTGTATCCCTTACTTTTTAGAGTTTTAACAAGTGTTGAAGCTTCATTGTAATTATTAGAATCAGATATGATAAGAATATGGGCTTCAGCAGCAGGTAAAAAAGTAAAAACCCCCACCAGAAATGCCGCTAAAGTTAATTTCAATAATTTCTTTTTAGATTTATACACCTTTATACCCCACAAAGAAATAAGACAGGTAATAAACTGTTAAAAAATCACATCAATATCATTTTTATTGTGTATTTAAGTGATTTAAGGCACATGTTAATAAAACTAGCGTTAAATAAAAAATATATATAAATAATAATACTATAAAATAATTATTTAAGATTTATTTAAAATATTTTTAAAGTGATTATAAAAAAAGTAGGTAAAATAAAGTTTTACCCAATTTAAAGAGCACATACTACCATATTTAATAATAATTATCTATTGCACTTTTAACAAGTTTAAAAAAATAATTTAAATCATTTTTAAGAGTTATACACAAATAGTTCCATGATTTATAAACATTCGAAGTTACAAGATCCAAATTTGGAATGCCGCCAAATACATTTCCTGCTACATTATTATCATACCATTTTTCAGCTACAGCATCATTGTAAGGAGTAGTTTGAGCAGCAGTTGGGAATTTACCCTTCCAGTTGCCAACAAAAGCAGCTATTCCATGGTCATTCCGCCACACCAGGGTGCCGTTGTAACTTGTACTTTTTGTTATCTTTTCAAAGTTCTTATTGTTGGCATCAGCAAAGCTTGTTGCCCCACCTAAAAAATCATAGATTATTTCTGCCCCGTTCCAGCCGGTAGCATAATAATTTGCCCCTGCACCAGTAAACATCCTTGCAAAGTTGTAAACAGTTGCAGTAGGGTTTGCAACCTCCTTATTTTCAACCCACCCATCAGAAAAACATGCATGCAGCAATATTACAGGAATGTTCTTTTTAAATGGCGCTTTAAATGTTTTATGTCCTAATCCAGTGCTCATTTGATTCCCCACACCCCATACAAAACCGTCAGATCCAATAAGCGCAAATGGAGGGCTTGCAGTTCCGCCATTTTGATCATAATTTCCAGATTCATAGCCGCCGTGTCCTTCATAGATCACAGCATCCGCTTTGTACATTCCTTTTATAATGTTTTTAGTGGTTGCATTCTTACCATAAAGCCATAAAACATAGTATCCTTTACTTTTTAAAGCTTTGACAATTTGTGAAGCTTCATCATAATTATTTGCATCAGATACAACAAGAATATGCGCCTCAGCAGCAGGTAAAAAAACAAAAATACATATCACTGTAGCTAAAGCCACTTTCAATAAATTTTTTGAAACTCCATGCAATTTTATGTCTCCAATATAAAAAAATTTAATTTTATACCATTCACCACATTTTTCCAGAGGTGGTACATGACTGGTAAAATGAAGTTGCATATAATTTATTTCATTGTAATACTATAAAATATTTATTTAATAAGGCCCATGTCTCAAAAGTTGTGCAAATATTATATTATTTTTCATAGTAGGTGAACTACATGTTTTAAGATAATTTGCATATCAATCAAAATTACAATTTAAGATGAATTATATTCATGCACTTATCAGACATGAACGTTTAATAAAATTAGTTAGAATGCTTAAAAAGATAGTTAAGTTAATTAATTGGATTAATTTTGTAATTGGGATACTAAGTTCAAAAATTAAAAATAAGGATTTTTAAGGCCTATGATTTATGGTAATCATTCAATGATTTTACTCCAATTTCATCGCCTTTAACCTTTTCAATTGCAGTAAGTGCTGCACGAGCTCCTGCAAGTGTTGTAACATAGGGTATTCCAAGTTCAATTGCCATTCTCCTTATGAAATAGCCGTCATCTGCAGACTGTTTACCTGAAGGCGTATTTATTATAAGATCTATTTCATCATTTACCATTGCTTCTTTTATATTTGGAGAACCTTGACTGATTTTTTTAATTCTTCCAATTTTTACATGGTCTTCGACTGCTTTTGCAGTTCCCCTTGTTGCTACAAGATCAAATCCTAGCTCTTCTGCTTTTTGAACTATATCAAGGATTTTAGTTTTATCGGCATCTTTTACACTTATAAATAATTTACCTTCAGTTGGAAGCTCCATACCCGCTGAAAGCTGAGATTTATAGTAAGAAACACCGAAGTTCTCATCAATTCCCATGCTTTCCCCGGTTGACTTCATCTCAGGGCCGAGTATTGCATCGGATTCTGGAAGTTTGATAAATGGAAATACTGACTCTTTAACAGCCACATGGTCAATTTTAACCATATCTACAAGGCCCAAATCTTTTAATTTGGTGCCCATCATTAGTTTAGCCGCTACTTTTGCAATTGGCACTCCAACAGCTTTACTGACAAATGGAACAGTTCGGCTTGCACGTGGATTTGCCTCTAAAATGTAAACTTTAGGGTTTCCATCATCTTTTACTGCATACTGGATATTCATAAGCCCAACTACATCCAGTTCAAGTGCGAGTTTCCTTGTGTAATCTTTAATGGTTTCTATAACTTCAGCAGGAATAGTCTGTGGTGGTATAACACATGCTGAATCTCCTGAGTGTACTCCTGCCTCTTCTATGTGTTCCATTATTCCACCGATGAATACATCTTCGCCGTCACACAGGGCATCCACATCCACTTCAATAGCATCTTCAAGGAATTTATCCACAAGGATAGGATGTTCTGGCGAAATTTTTACAGCTTCTTTCATGTATTCTTCAAGTTCTGTGTTATCGTAAACTATTTCCATAGCTCGCCCACCCAGTACATATGACGGACGGACCAGTACAGGGAATCCTATTCTCTCTGCAGCAGTTTTAGCATCTTCAAAGGAATGAGCAATACCAAAATCTGCCTGAGGAATTCCAAGGCGATCTAAAACTTTTGTAAATTGTTCACGGTCCTCTACACGGTCTATACTCTCATGAGGAGTACCTAATATCTTTACTCCTTCCTCTGCAAGAGGCACAGCTAAATTTATTGATGTTTGACCACCAAACTGTACAACCACACCATATGGCTTTTCTTTATTGACTATGTTCATGACATCTTCCAGAGTCAATGGTTCAAAATAAAGCTTATTGGAGATATCATAATCAGTACTAACAGTTTCAGGATTGTTATTTATAACTATAGTTTCTATTCCTTCTTCTTTAAGTGCCATTGCACCATGTACACAACAATAATCAAATTCTATACCTTGCCCAATCCGTATAGGTCCGGCACCGAGTATAATAACTTTTTTATTATCAGAAACTTCCACTTCATCAAACTGTTCATATGTGCCATAGTAATAAGGAGTTTTTGCCTCAAATTCAGCAGCACATGTGTCAACCATCTTATAGGTTGGAATGATTCCATTCTCTTCCCTTAAAGCCCTTACCTGTTTTTCAGGCATTCCTGTAATTTGAGAAAGTTTTTTATCTGAAAAACCCATTCTTTTTGCTTTTTTCAGTAAAAATGGATCAGAAATAGTGTCTTTGTTTAATTCTTTTTCAAAATTAATGATATTTAATATTTTATAAAGGAAAAATCCGTCAATTTTAGTGATCTTCTTTATCTCTTCAATGCTTACGCCGGATTTAAGAGCCGTATACACCTGAAATATCCGCTTATCAGTAGCATTTTCAAGTAATTCCTCATTGAATTCCACATCGTCAAATCCATATCGCCCAATATCAAGAGATCTTATGGCTTTATGGAGAGACTCTTCAATTGTTCGCCCTATTGCCATAACTTCCCCAGTAGACTTCATCTGGATTCCAATCTGCCTGTTTATACCTTTGAATTTATCAAAGGGCCATCTGGGTATTTTAGCAACAACATAATCAATAGAAGGTTCAAAAGAAGCAGGTGTTTCTTTAGTAATATCGTTTCTGATTTCATCAAGGGTCATTCCAATGGCGATTTTAGAAGATATTTTAGCTATTGGATATCCGGTTGCCTTGGAAGCTAATGCACTGCTTCTACTTACCCGTGGATTCACTTCAATTACTTTATATTCACCAGTTACAGGATGCACTGCAAACTGTATGTTACATCCTCCCTGAATTTTTAATGCCCTTATTATTTTAATAGAAGCATTTCTAAGTCTCTGGTTATCATCATCACTTAAAGTCTGAGAAGGAGCAACAACGATACTCTCTCCAGTGTGTATTCCCATTTGGTCAATATTCTCCATGTTACACACAATTATGCACGTGTCATTTTTATCACGCATAACCTCATATTCAAACTCTTTCCAGCCCATTACAGATTGATCAATAAGTACCTGACCAATATAACTCATGTCAAGCCCACGGGATGCAACCTCCATTAATTCTTCTTCATTATGGGCCACTCCCCCACCAGTACCTCCAAGAGTAAATGCAGGCCGGACAATAACAGGGTATCCAATCTCTTCAACTGCTTTTAATGCACCTTCCAGTGTGTCTACAGCGTGGGCTTTTGGTACCGGTTCATTGAGCCTCTTCATAAATTCATCGAAAAGTTCACGATCTTCTACATTTCGTATAGTTTCTACTGATGAACCTATTACCTTAACACCTTTAAGAGCACCTATTTCCTCAAGTCCAGTTGCGACATTTAAACCCGTCTGTCCCCCCATTGTTGGTAAAATTGCATCTGGTTTTTCTTTTTCTATGATTTTTGCAACGATTTCTGGAGTTAATGGCTCGACATACACTCTATCTGCCATATCTACATCCGTTTGAATTGTTGCAGGATTACTATTTACAAGTACAGTTTCAATTCCCTCTGCCCGGAGGGATTCACACGCTTGAGAACCAGAGTAATCAAATTCGGCTGCTTGACCTATTTGAATTGGCCCTGATCCAATGATAAGAACTTTTTTTATGTCATGATCCTTCGGCATCTTTATCCCCGTTATTTTGTAACTTATTATTTTTGTGAGTTTAAATCCATTGAACTATGTTTTTATCTTTATTAAATATTTTTCAATCTGGCAGTCTTTTCTCTTTAAGTACTCCCAATGCTGATTTTATTAATATTCCTTTATTATCTTAAGGAACCTATCAAATGTATAATCTGTATCGTGAGGTCCAGGACCTGCTTCTGGATGGTACTGTACACTTGAAACTGGAAGTTCCTCATGTTCAATTCCTTCAGGTGTACCATCGTTCAAATTAACCTGAGTCATTTTAAGAGGAGTTTTTTCAATTGATTCTGGATCAATAGTAAATCCATGATTTTGAGAAGTTATAGAAACTTTATCAGTCCTCAGATCCATTATTGGCTGATTTATTCCCCTATGGCCAAACTTCATCTTGTATATCTTGGCCCCAAATGCAAGCCCTATTACCTGCTGTCCAAGACATATTCCAAAAACAGGAAGTCTTTCAGATAATTTCCTTACATTTTCTATAGCCTCCTTTACCCTTGTGGGGTCTCCAGGGCCGCTTGATATAAGTATTCCATCAGGGTCGTGATCAAGAACGTCTTTATAATTAGTTTTATACGGTAAAACAACTACACCAGTTTCTCTTTTGAGTAATGCATTTATACTGTTATTTTTTATTCCGCAGTCAACAATAGCTACCCTCCTTTTGAAATCTCCCCCATAAATTACAGGCTTGTCCACACAAACCTGATCTACAAGGTCTATTTCTTCTATATCTGGTTGATGCTTTGCAATATCCAGCAGTTCCTCATCAGATATGTCTTCAGTTGTAAGTGCTCCTTTCATGGTTCCGTGTTCTCTGATCTTTATTGTAAGTGCTCTTGTGTCAACTCCACTTATTCCTGGAATTTTATAGTCGCTTAAAAATTCTGAAAGGCTTTTTTGGGAGTGGCTGTGTGATGGATGCTTGCTTTCATCCCTCACTATGAACCCTTCTGCCTTTATTCCATTTGATTGGAACCATTCGTCAGATATTCCATAATTTCCCTGAAGAGGATAAGTATTCATTAATATTTGACCTTTATATGAGGGATCTGTAAGTGATTCTACATATCCTGTCATTCCTGTAGCAAAAACTACTTCCCCAGTTTTTGTAGTTTCAAAACCAAAACTTTCTCCTTTAAATATTGTTCCATCTTCCAAAGCTAATTTTGCTTCCCTTACCATTTAATCACCATATAATCGCGAGTTAGTTTAATAGCTTAAATTAATTTAATTAAAAAATTGAACTTTAATTTAGTAGTTATCTTTATCACATTTGATCTTTTACTATTATAGTTTTATGTAGTTTTCGAGAATTAGATATTGAAAAATTATTCGGCAGCCTTCAAAAATCAAAGATATTGACAGCTTGCAAACACTTGTATTTGCTGCCGTAGGAAACATAGCATACAAATAGGAAGTATTTGTTGCGTCATCTACGATTTGACAACATTCGCAAATTTAAAATTTTTGATGTTTGAGGAAGTGCGTTCCTCAACCGTAAAAAATCAAAGTCAGCAAAAATCTTTGATTTTTGTGGCGTCAAAATCAGAAATTTTGACAGCTTTCGAAAATTAGAGATTTTCGATAGATTTTCACATGCCCAAAAATTCAGGGAATTTTAGAAAAAGCAAAGCATGCAAACACGGAGTGTTTACTGCATCAAAATCAAAGATTTTGATTGCTTTTTCTAACTCCCAAAAACCTATGGGTTTTTGAGGATTTTTGAGGGATTTTTTTGGACGGCTTTCAAAAACCAAAGGTTTTTGATGTTTGAAAATCGAAAATTTTTTAAGATTTTCAACCGCGAAAACAAAGTTTTCGCATGACCGCAAAATTCTAAGAATTTTGCACGGCTTTTTTCATGATTACAGCATCTTCACCGTCCTCATAATAACCTTCACAGATTTTACTTTCTTTAAAACCTAATTTAGTGTAGAATTTTCTTGCTCCCCTATTTCCAACTCTAACTTCTAGTTTAATTTCTCTTACATTACATTTTTTGAAGATATCTACAGCATAGCTTACAAGTTCCGCACCTACACCTTTCCTTCTGTAATTTTTATCTACCGCAATTGAAATTATATGACCTTCATCTTCATATCTGATCCAAAATATAATATATCCCACAACAATATTATCTTGTTGGGCAACTAAAAATCCTGCCCCTAAATTATAAATATCTATAATAATACTTGCCGGATAAGGATCCTTAAATGATTCCATTTCAATTTCAAGGACTCTTTTAATATCTGGACGTTTAAATTCTCTTATTATCATGAATATCTCCGTGGTAGAAATGTGGAAAGATTTTGCTCAGTATATCATTAACAATTATAGTAACGCAGAGAAGATAGTGGAAGTAGGTGCTGGAAAGTTCCATAAAGTTGCCTCGATCCTGGAAGAAAACCTCAGTTCATCTATTGTCATGACAGATATTAAACCTTCTCATGGGAAAATAATCAAAGATAATATTTGTAATCCGGACTTAAAAATATATGGTGGATCATCTCTTATTTATTCTATACGGCCCCAACCAGAATTGATGCCCCATCTTATTGTTGTTGCAGAAAAAACTGGTGCCGACCTTATCATAAAACCATTTTCCACAGACTCGGTAAATTCCAGCAAAATGAAGCTTATAAATTATAAAAGGGCAACTTTTTACAAGGCATCTTATAAATAATAGCCCTTAAAGACGTAATTCTGCTAAAATTAAATTATTATTTATTTTTCAACATAATATACCATAAAAACATAATATTAAGCTTTAAAAATTGAAAATGATTTTTAAAATGGATTTTCTAAACAGCATAATGCTATTCGAAAATTATTTCTAGTTATAGTATTATAACATAATTCTTGATCAGATGGGAGAATTTAATTAATTATATATTAGGTTAATTACTATAAAGATTGAAGAACGGTTATAAAAAATATAAAATTTGAACCATAATTATAACCTTAAATGTCTTAAAACTATTTTTTACAAACTATCAAAAATAAATTTATGTTAATATATCATTTTACATTAAAAGATGTGTTACAATGAAATGGCAAAAGTTAAGTGTAGATGAAACGTTGAAGACTCTCAACTCAGATGCAAATAAAGGTTTAGCAGAGGAAGAAGCTAAAAAACGTAACCTTAAATTTGGACTGAATGAACTAGTCGAAAAGGAGAAACCTGGCCCAATACGTCTTTTTTTAGGGCAGTTTAAAGAAATACTTATAGTGATACTCATATTTGCCGCCATAGCGGCATATTATGTTGGAGATACAATTGATGCGGTTGTTATCCTGATTGTTGTTGTAATAAATGCTGTTGTTGGATTTATACAGGAATACCGGGCAGAAAAAGCTATGGAAAAGCTTAAAGGCCTCATCTCCAATGAAGCAGTTGTTATCAGGGATGGTAAAAAACAGAAAATACTTGCCCAAAATTTAACACCCGGAGATATTGTTGTTATAGAAGAAGGAGACAATATTCCTGCAGATTTAAGACTAATAAAAAGTTTTGATTTAAGGGTAGACGAATCAGCGCTTACTGGAGAATCACTTCCAGCTAAAAAACACTCCGAAATTGTTGATGGGGACGAAGAAACAGATAATCTGGTTTTTATGGATACTGCTGTATCCTTAGGTAGAGGAAAAGGTGTTGTAGTAGCAGTAGGTATGGGCACTTCTATAGGGAAAATAGCAGAATTAATACAGGAAGAAGAAGAGGATACTCCCCTACATCAAAAAATAGGCCGCCTCGGAAGGAACTTAGGAATTCTCGCACTGGTTGTCTGTTCAGTGGTATTTGTTTTACAGTACCTGCAGGGACTCCCAATAATTGATACATTTTTAACAGCTATTTCTTTAGCGGTTGCAGCGGTTCCAGAGGGCCTTCCTGCAATTTTAACACTTACACTCGCCCTTGGAATGCAAAGAATGGCAAAAAGCAATGCCATTGTTAGAAAACTCCTCGCAGTTGAGACTTTAGGGTCATGTAATGTTATATGTACCGATAAAACAGGTACACTTACCAAAAATAAGATGACTGTAAGGGAAACCCGCATAACTGCTCCTGAGAAAGCCTTTGAGATTTCTGCATTGTGTAACAATGCGGTTTTAAATGAAGGCAAACTCATAGGTGACCCTACTGATGGGGCCATATTAGCTTATGCTGAAGAAAATGGGTATACTAGGTCTGAACTTGAAAAAATACATCCAAGACTGCTTGAAATCCCGCTTGACAGCGTTAGAAAACGGATGACTACTGTGAATGATTTCAATGGAACTAATTATGTCCTGGTTAAAGGAGCTCCCGAAATCGTTTTGGACAAATGTATGTGGATTGAAAAAGATGCACGACCTCAAAAACTCGCTAAACAAGATAAAGAGATCATATTAAATGACTTAAAGGACATGACAGGTAAAGCCCTTCGTGTTCTGGCTCTTGCATACAAAAAACTAACACCTGCAGAACAAGATCTGAATAGTGTTGATAAAGATAAATTAGAAGAAAACCTTGTTTTCGTTGGTTTAGTTGGAATGATGGACCCACCAAGACAAGAAGCTAAAGAAGCAGTTGCAACCTGTATGAAAGCAGGGATCAGAGTCGTGATGATAACAGGAGACCATGAAGATACTGCTGCAGCCATAGGAAAAGAAATTGGAATTCTTACAGATGGCAAAGTCCTCACAGGTTCCGAACTTGATAAAATCAATGAAGCTGAATTTAAAGAGATGGTTGATGATATCCAGGTTTATGCAAGAGTTTTCCCCGAGCAAAAAGTTAGAATTGTAGAAGCCCTTAAAGAAAAAGGCAACATCACATCCATGACTGGAGACGGTGTAAACGATGCCCCTGCTCTTAAAAAGGCAGCCATTGGAGTTGCCATGGGAAGCGGTACCGATGTCGCTAAAGAGTCGGCAGATATGCTTTTACAGGACGATAACTTTGCTACTATTGTTAAAGCTGTTAAAGAAGGACGTATAATATTTGATAACATCAGAAGATTTGTCAGGTTCCAGCTTTCAACCAACATAGGAGCCATACTCACCATTACTTCTGCATCGATCCTGAGCCTTCCCGTACCATTTAACCCGATCCAGGTTCTATGGATAAACATAATTATGGACGGCCCACCAGCACAATCCCTTGGAGTTGAGCCTCCTGAAAAGAATGTTATGGAACGCGCTCCACTAAAAGAAGAAATAATACCCAGGAAGAATTTGCTTAAAATAGCCATTGCAGGAGTTGTAATGACTGTAGGAACACTGGTACTCTACTATTTAGAGCTTGTAAATGGAGCAGGTACTTTAAAAGCTACAACAATAGCATTTACTGTGTTTGTTATGTTCCAGATATTTAACGTGTTTAACTGCAGAGCAGAGAAGTTCTCAAACTTCTCAAACAAATTCCTGATTGTGGCAATTGGGCTGTCGTTCTTACTGCAGCTAGCCGTTATATATGTTCCATTCCTACAGGGCGTATTTAGAACAACTGCACTGTCAATAATTGACTGGATTGCAATTATAATAGTCGCCAGCTTGATTTTTGTAAGCGACTGGCTAGTTGAGAGGTTTATGAAATGAATGTAATGGTAATGGCAGGTACAAAAGATGCTGCAAATATCATAAAAAAGTTAAGCAGTACAAAAAAGTTCAATATACTTGCCACAACCACCACACATTATGGTGCAGACATTGCAAAAGCAGCAGGTGCAGATGAAATAATTTCTAAAGGGCTTACCCTGGAAGAACTGGTTGAAGTAATTAAAACAAATGATATAAACATTTTAATAGATGCTACCCACCCATTTGCTGCAATTGCAACCCATAATGCTATAAAATCTTCAAAGATAACTGGAATCAAATATTTAAGGTTTGAAAGGCCATTAGAAGATTTAAAAGAGAATGATCTGATTCATGAAACGTCTTCATTTGAAGAAGCCGCATTAAAAGCAGCAGAACTAACTAAAGACAGAGTTTTGCACCTTGCAGGGGTTTCAACATTGAACCCCATAATCAAAAAAATTGATTCTTCACGATTATTTGCAAGGGTACTTCCCTCAGTCGATTCCATCCAGAAATGCATTGACCTGGGAATAAAACAGGGAAATATAATCGCAATGCAGGGCGTATTCTCAAAAAAATTCAATAAAATATTGTTTGAGGAATATAACATATCTCTCATCATAACAAAAGAAAGTGGAGAAACAGGTGGAACTCTATCAAAAATAAGTGCTGCTGTTGAACTTGGGCTTGACGTAATATTGGTTACCCGCCCAGAAGTTGCAGAACTTGAAAATAACGATATTTTTACAGATCTAAATGAAATAGTTGATTTTATGTTAAAAATTACATAAATCATTATTTAAATTCTTTAAAAACATCCAGATAATTTTAACTTTATTTTTTAAATTATTTCTATCCATATTTCCAATTTAACTGTTTTTAACACTAGTCGCTTCACTTTAGGACTAATTACAATATTGGAAATACAATATGCTAACCATAACCATACCAAAAGATAGTTGATATATATAGCATACGTTCAAATAAGATCAACTCAACGATGAGGTGTTTTTATGGATAATCAGGATTATGTTTTACTTGCATCTATTTTTACAATAGGCCTACTTATTGGCCTTGCAATTAATGGAGGCACCTCCTATTTTACGGATACTCTCACAGTGACCGATGATCTCAACCAGACTTATACAAATGCCATCGATGACGCTATGAGCGCAGATGATAACGAAATCAGCACAAATCTCACCCCCATTACTGAAGATAATTCCAATTTAACCTGGCAAGGAAATAGCAGTGATAAAAGAGTTTTAGTTGTTTTATGGACAACACATAAATCCAGCTATCCTGTCGGAGGAAATATAACTACATACTGGGGTGAAACATGGGTTACAGTTGTTCCTGAGATAAAAAACTTCTTTAAATCCCATTCAATTTCCGAGCAGTACCTCCAGTTAAGAGTGGCACAGCTTTTAGGTTTACCTCCAGATTCAAAGGATGATTACTTTGTAGAGGTTTGGGTAAATCCAAAAGACCTTTTTAGACCAACGCCCGATAATGAAATAAATGATACAACTGCACAACTGGACTTCCCAAGCTCGGTCAATCCGGCATATGAGAAATGGTTCGATGAAAATATAATATTTTCATATTTTCCTAAAGAGTATCCATGGACACGGTTAGGATATACATACGATTGGGGTAACCCAAATTCCCATGTAGGACTAAGCGAGTTCGTGATAAAAAATAATTCAAATATCGCAGTTAAATCAGTGCAGACAACAAAGGAGTATCTTGCTTCTTAAACCATTTCATTTTTTTATTTTTTTTATAAATAAACATCCCCCTTTATACATATAAAGTGCCCATTATCCATATTTTATATCAAATAAATATATTATATGGTTTTAAAGCTCTAAAAATGTTTTTAAGATATAAACTTTGCCTTTATAATAAAATAATTTATTTATTACAAAAAAGACATAATTATATTAGTTATATAAAAATATGTTGGAATTAAAACATAAATGGAGTTGTAAACTTGAAATCAATAGTTCTGTATTATTCAAGAACTGGAAAGACTGCTGCAACTGCAAAAGTCATTGCAGATAAACTATCCTCTGAAATAATTGAAGTTAAAGATATTAAAGGTAGAAAAGGATTTATAGGTTATATAAAAGCTGCCCTTGATGCACGAGGCATGAAAACAACACCTATCGAACCAAATACTATAAATATTGCAGACTATGATACCATCTGTCTTGGAACACCAGTATGGGCTGGAAAACCAGCTCCTGCAATAAATACCATTATAAAAAACATGGAAATTAGAGGAAAAGATATTATTCTATTTATAACTCTTGGGGGAAACAACTACAAAGATGCACTCAACTCAATGAGCAAAGAAGTTGAAGCAGAAGGAGGTAATGTAATTAAGACAATTGCAGTAATAAAAAGCGGTAATAAAACTGAAGCAGATATTGCAAATGAAATAAATAAAATAGATCTTAATATTTAATCCATTTCAAAAGTAACCGGTAGTTCCATTCCCATGCCCTATTTTTAATTAGCAATTTTATAAAATTAATACTTATTTTAAAATATTTATGTATTTTTGTTTAAATATAAACTGTTTTTAAAATTCAACACAATTTCGTACATTACAAACTATTTTAAATGAGTAAAAACAATTAGAAACATACAAACCAAATTAATACAAACATAATTACAATTAGGTGTATAAATGGCCCCAGAAGATATTTTTGAACTCTATGAAGAAATAAAGGATGATTTAAAATTTATCACATCCTCAGATATTCGGGCGAAAATAATCATAAGCTTAAAAGAAGGGCCAAAAAAGCTGGGTGATCTAAAGGATGAAGTTCATATGAGATCCTCTTCTATTTTACACAGCATGAGCCAGTTAGAAACTAAAAATCTTATAACCCGCGAATTTCAAAGTTACTCATTATCACAGACCGGTGAAATGGCGGCAACAGTCATTATAGATATGGTAAATTCATTCTCTTTAATTAAAGAAAATGAAAATTTCTGGTTGAAGCACAACATAAACGAAATTCCAGAAAAATTGATGGAGAAAATTGACCATTTAAACAATTTTAAAGTTATAACCTCCCCCAATTCTGAGCAATTCCTATTTAAAGAACTTCTTTTGCATTCTAAAGTCATAAAAGGCATTATTTCCCCTTTAATTATTTATGATGAACTTGAAGTAGTAAATAAAAAAGAAAATGTACACATTATTTTAGCTAATAATACCTCAAATGATATCATTGAAGAATTAAAGTTCCGAAACATATCCATAACTGAAAATATTAAACTATGGGAAATAAAAGATAATTTAAAATTAATTTTAATCGTTGCAGACAACTTCATGCTGTTGAATTTACCTCAAGAAGAGGATTCTATCAGTTATTTAGTGAGTGAAACTGAAGAATCAATTGAATGGGGAAATAAATTATTTAATCACTATCTTAGCCAAGCTGAAGAATTGAATATTTAATTTATAGTGAATAACATGTGAAAATTCCCCCAAAATCCTCAAAAATCTAGATTTTTGGGCCCTCGAAATTCATAGAATTTCGGGGCATGTAAAAACATTCGGTTTTTACGGTTGTGAAGCTTGCTTCACAAACACCGAAAATTTATATAAAAATTTTCGAGTGTTCAGAAAATCTCAAGGAGATTTTCTTCAACCTCAAAAAATTCATAGAATTTTTTGGGACATTCAAACGCAAAGCGTTTGAGCATGTAAAAAATCTCCGATTTTTTACGGTTGCAAATTTTCAATTTGCAAACATTGGAAATCAAAGATTTCCAAAGGTTAGAAAATACTGCGTATTTTCTAAAAATCAATGATTTTTTGGGGCATGCAAACATGTATTGTTTGTTAGCCGTCGAAAAATCGCGGATTTTTCGGGCTGCAAAATTAGAAATTTTGCAAGCTGTCAAAAATCGAAGATTTTTGACGCCTGCAAAAACCTTTGTTTTTGCGGCCGAGGAAATAAATTTCCTCCGGCATGTAAAAATCTGCGATTTTTACGGTTGCGAATTGAAAATTCGCAAACATAGAAAAATGCATGGCATGCAAACACTTTGTGTTTGCTGTTACAAAATCATAGATTTTGTAAACATTTTTCTCCAGCTTCGTTTCTGTAAACATAACTTATTAAGTTTATATTAACAAGTTTTAAAACACTTAAACAATTTTTTTTATAAATTAATAATTCAACATTTGGTTATTTACTATAAATCTATTATCTACTTTCTAAAAGGATAACTTCAACTTCAACTCCTTCTGGAACCAGTTCCACATTTTTATTAATTTCAAAGTATCCATCAGCCTCTGCAATAGCTGTTATTGCACCAGAATCTTTTAGTATAGGACTTGCCATCTCATTTTCTATTTTAACAAGAACATATTGATGTCTTCCCCTTGATGAATGGTATCTTCTGGATAATTTAAGTCTTAAAACATCTGATTTTCGACGACTTACAGAAGCCATTTTTCGCAGGAATGGAGCTACAAGAACATGGAAGATAGTTAAAGCTGCTGCAGGATAACCAGGAAGTCCAAAAACCGGTTTATTATTAATTTTACCAACTATTGTAGGTTTACCCGGCTTTACAGCGATCCCATGAACAAAAACTTCACCAATATCATCCAAAACCAATTTAAGTACATCCCCAGCACCTGCTGAAGTCCCACCCGAAGTTATTATTACATCTGCATCTAAATGCTGTTCTATATGAGTTCTGATATCATCATAATCATCTTTTGCAACTCCAGAATATACGGGAGTACATCCACAGGACTTCACTGCATTTGCAATAGTTTGAGAGTTTATATCATATATCTTCCCATATTCCAGCGTTTCATCATAGCTTATTATTTCATTTCCGGTTGATATCACTGCAACTTTAGGTTTCTTAAAAACAGGCACTTCCCCCATCCCTATAGCGCCTAAAACTCCAATTTTATCATGAGTAAGTAGGGTGCCTGAAGCTAAAAGAAAATCTCCTTCAGATACATCAGAACCCTTAGATGCTATCCATTGTTTAATAGCTGCGCTTTTATGTATATGTACATGTCCATCTACTTTTTCTGTAAATTCTACCATTATCACAGCATCTGCACCCTCGGGAACTGGAGCCCCCGTACCTACCTCAATACAGGTCCCTTTTTCAACTTTTTTCTCTGGTTTATCTCCAGCCCCAATAGCATCGATTAATTTTAAAGTTACAGGTTTATCTTCAGAAGCCCCAAATGTATCCTCTGCTTTAACTGCATATCCATCTCGTGATACCCGGTTAAACGGCGGAAGATCAATTGTAGCGTGCACATTTTCTGCCAGCACTCTCAGATATGCATCCGTTAGGTGTACTGTTTCAATTTCCCTTTTAATCTCTATATTTTCTATGATGCCCTTTACGTCTTCCGAATCAATTATTTTTAAAAACTCTGTTCCCATGTGAATCACTTTCAAGTTAAATCTGTTGATATACTCTCTTTAAAAATTTAAAGATATTTTATTAATGATATTAATTTAACATATATCCCATAAAAATTTTCTGAGTTCAATATCTTTAAATCCATATTCCATTTAAATCATTTTCCTGATTATATCTAATTAAAAATATTTAAAAAAACATTATATTAAGGGTTTCAACTTATAATTTTAATAAATATTTCTCATTTAAACTAAATACGACATTTTCAGAATTAATTATTTTTAATGGAGTTTCATTTAACCACTTTGTTAAATCAAAGAACATATTCTGATTTAAAATATATTACTTGATCCTAAATTTAATTAATTTTAATATTTATCAGTTGCCACTTCAATTTAAATAAAATAATGATAAAAATTATTGTTTAGATGTATATGGTATTCATTTTATACAATGCATTAATCAATTATTTAGATTTTCTATAAAAAACGATCAAAATTTGATATGAAAATAGTTTTCATTTCAATAATTTTAATAGACCATTTTATATACTATAATACACATATAACTTATAGCAGGAAATAGATGATTATTTTACTAATAAGATTGCTTAATTTATCAAAAAATACCTGATAAACATTCAATTTCACTATTGATTGTATAAAACATGACTATTTAAAAATCTGAGGTTTTTAGACTCGTAAAGCCATGATTGCCAGGTTAATCAAAAAGGTAATTAAACAATATAATTAGTATTTATACATTGTTCATCTTATTTATTATGTATTATAAAAATTAGAAAATATTTCAACTAAGGAGGAGAGTATTTGAATAGAGGCAGAGGACGTGGACATGATACACAACAGGTTAGAAGAGTAAGGTCTCCAAGAAAAGGAGAAATACCAGGTGTTGTTGAACAGATATTAGGTCACGGAAAATTAAAAGTCAGATGTGCTGATGGAAAAATAAGGCTTTCCAGAATACCTGGAAAAATGAAAAAGAGGATATGGATAAGGGAAGGAGATGTAGTTCTTGTTAAACCATGGGACTTCCAAAGTGACGAAAAAGCAGACGTCATATGGAGATATACAAGAACAGAAGCAAACTGGCTTGAACGTAGGGGTTATCTTAACTTATAATCTCTAATACATTTTAATTCATAATTTAGCGATCATTTAATGCTTCATTTTAATTTTATAGTAAACAGCTAAAAAGTATTTGTGGGGCCAAATGGATTCTAAAATATCAAAAGCAGATGACATTTTACAGAAAATGTTATCTGAAAAAAGACTTAAGAGCGTTGAGGATAAGCGCGTTGGAAGCGAAGTATTTGACACAATAACCCTTAAAACACTTTACAAACTCGCAAATGATGGGTATATTCACAGGTTAAATGGAGCAATAAGCACTGGAAAAGAAGCCAATGTCTTTACAGGTATAGATAAAAATGATAATTTTGTAGCTGTTAAAATTTACAGAGTTACCACATCTGATTTTAAAAAAATGCAGACATACATCCAGGGAGATCCCCGATTCCGCATAAGAACTACAAATAAACGCCAGCTTATAAATGCGTGGGTTAATAAAGAATTTAGAAATCTTCAAAGGGCTGATGAAGCTGGAGTTAAAGTACCAAAACCAATTGTAGCTAAAAACAACATACTCGTAATGGAGTATATTGGAGATGAAGAAGGAGATGCAGCGCTCCCAATGAGACATTCCGATATTAAAAACCCTGAAGAACTGCTAAATAAAGTAATCAATAATATGAAACTTTTATACACAAAAGCAGGGCTTGTACATGGAGATCTTTCAAGTTACAACATTTTAATTCAAGATAATGAACCCGTAATTATTGATATATCTCAAGGAATGACCAAGGATCATCCAATTGCTGAAGAGCTTTTAAATAGAGATATAGAAAATATTACTAAAGATTTTAAGAAATTAGGCGTTAAAATATCTGCAAAAGAAATTAGAAGCGAAATTATAGATTTAAAATCATAAATACGCGCGACTAAAATTTATAATTTAAGGTTGAAAAAACTGAAAGTTTCCGAACAGTAAAATTATGGATTTTGCACAAATCGGAGATTTATATACTATGTTTTGCAACTGCAAAACAGGGTTTTACATTCAAAAATTCATAGAGGTGAATAGCATGCCCAACACTGAATATCTTAAGATCCCAAAAGAAAGAGTAGGGGTCCTAATTGGAAAAGACGGTACTACAAAAGAACATATTGAAAACATGACTAAAACAGAACTGGATATTGAAAGTGAAACTGGGAGTATCACCATTACCCCAACAGATGAAATGGAAGATCCGTTATCTGTTTGGAAGACCAGATATATTATTAAAGCTATAGGCAGAGGTTTTAGCCCTGAAACAGCTTTTAAATTACTTGATGATGAATTTATTCTAGATATAATCAATTTGCAGGATTTCGTTGGAAAATCAAAAAAAGCAATACTCAGACAGAAAGGAAGAATAATCGGTAGAGAAGGAAGAACAAAAGAAATAATTAAAGATATGACCGATGTAGATATTTCTGTATACGGTAAAACAGTGTCCCTAATTGGAGACATGGAAAGAATACAAATTGCAAAAGAAGCAATTGAAATGATTTTAAATGGTGTAAGACATAAAAGTGTTTACTCATTTTTAGAAAAGAAGAAACAAGAACTTAAAAGAAAAGAATTTGAGAATATCGTACTCAAAGAATAAACTCATCACTCAATTTTTACGATTCAAACAAAAAATAAAAAACCTAAAAAACACTAATTAAGGAGGCTAAATTTGGAAACAAACGCGTCTTTGCAAAAAGAAATATCTGCAGAAAGAGAAGCATCAGAAATCTTTGAAGAATTCAAAGAGCTTACTCCATCAGAATTTTTCAGAAGAAATAAACAAATGCTCGGTTTTTCTGGTAAAATACGATCACTAACAATAGTTTTCCACGAACTGATCACAAACAGTATTGATGCTGCTGAAGAAGCAGGAATTTTGCCAGAAATGGTAATAGATCTTAAAAGGATAGATAAAGATCATTACATTTTACGTCATCAGGATAACGGGCCCGGTATCCCCGAACCTTTCATCACCAAGGTATTCTGTACCATGTTTGCCGGTTCTAAATTTAGAAATATCCAATCAAGAGGGCAGCAAGGGTTAGGTTGTAGTGGGTGTGTTTTACTATCACAAATGACCACAGGACAACCTGTTAAAATAAGATCAGGATACAAAGAGGGAAACAAGATCAAAGGAGTGGAAATGACGGTCAAAATGGACGTCAAAACAAACCAGGGGCTTATATTAGACAGGAAAGAAATTGAATTAGATTCAACTGGTGTGAGCATGGAACTTCACTTTAAAGATGTTTCCTATTCTCTAAGTGAACAGGGAGCATTTGAATATATAAGAAGAACCATGATTGCAAACCCGCACGCTAAAATCGTGTTTAAAGATCCTACAGGCAGCAGGTACATCTTTGATAGGGCAACTGATGAAATACCGCCAATGCCAAAAGAAGTACTCCCGCACCCAAAAGGAGTAACAGCTGATGATTTAATCTTCATGGCAAAGCATACCGATAAAAGACGGTTCAGGAGCATGCTTACAAGTTCCCTTTCAAGAATGTCCAATAAAAGGGTAGACGAACTTGAAGAAATAACTGGAATTGATTTCAACAAGCGCCCTAAAGACATGAAATGGGAAGAAGCAGAAAAAATCGTTGAACTGTTCCAGTCAATGGACTTCATGGCTCCCCCAACAGCAGGATTAATCCCAATAGGTCAAGAACAAGTTGAAAAAGGTATGATAGAAATATTAGAGCCAGAATATGTAAAAACTATAACCAGGAAACCTAAAACATATAAAGGTGGTGTATCCTTCGTTATAGAAGCAGGACTTGCCTACGGTGGAAAATCAGGAAGAGTTGTGGGTGAGCAGAAAAAGGCAGAAATCATGCGTTTTGCAAACAGAGTTCCACTTACATTCGATCAGGGAAGCTGTGGTATAACTGAAGCTTTAAAAAGCATAGATTGGAAGCGTTACGGTATAAGAGACCTTGAAAATGCCCCAATAACAGTATTTGTAAATATTGTGTCAACCCACGTGCCTTACATGTCTACAGGAAAGCAGAGTGTTGCTCCTGAAGCTGAGATAATGCAGGAAGTAAGGCAGGCTACAATGAAAATTGCAAGGAGCTTACAAAAGTATCTGAATGCGAAAAGAGCTGCTAAAGAAGAAGCAATGCGTGCCAAGGTATTTGAAACGTTGGTACCCGTTGTACTCAAAGAAGCTGCAATCCTTGCAGAAAGGGATGTTCCAGAATATATAGAAGTTATGAAAAAAGTCACAAGAAATGCAGGAATTTTAGGCGGTGCCACTGATGATGAATAGACGAGATTTTACCCTGGCTAAATTAAAAGGCTTAGGAAATACAATAATAGACGACGTTGAGAAAAACACGGTTCCTGCAGTAAAGGTTCCTTCAAGAGGTACATCCAACATAGTTTACGATCAGGATAAACGTTATTATGTCCTTGGTGACCGATATGGGCAGCGATCCCTCGGAAACGTGAAACAGATCAAAAAAGTTGCTCAAATGGTCAGCATGGCCAACTTCTGTAAAGGTCTGGTGGAAACCCAAAAAACAGCTACCATAAGGGAAATGTATTACGTTTCAGAAGGTTGGGATGTTGATTTTGGAAGTCAGGACGAATCTAACCTTATAGGTGAAGATTTAGAAGTTACATTGGGAATAGCTCGTGAAGACCTTGGATTGATGCCAGAAGAAGACGGAGCATCTGTTTATGGTAACATCACTATAAAAGATGATGATGTTGAAATCAACGCCGCTAAATCAGGGAAATCCGGATACTCCATATCTCCAACCATTGACGATGTTGAATTTGTAGATCATGATGTCCAGCGGGTAATCGCAGTGGAAACCATGGGGATGTTCCACAGGATGGTTCAGGAAAAAGCTTACAAAAAATTCGACACTTTAATCGTGGGATTAAAAGGTCAAGCAGCTAGAGCAACAAGAAGATTCCTTAAAAGAGTTAATGAAGAGCTGCATTTACCAGTTTATATCTGTAACGACGGAGACCCATGGGGATTTCACATCGCCATGGTTATAATTTCTGGAAGTGCAAAGCTTGCACACGTTAACCACGACCTTGCAACACCTGATGCTAAATTTATGGGTGTAACAGCAAGCGATATAATAAATTACGACCTTCCAACTGACCCATTAAAAGATATAGATGTTTTAAGGCTTAAAGAACTTGCCAAAGATCCAAGATATAAAAATGAATTCTGGCAGAATGAAATTAAAAAGATGCTTAAAATCGGGAAAAAAGCAGAACAGCAGTCTTTTTCAAAATATGGTCTCGAATATGTCGTAGATACATATTTCCCAGAAAAATTGGACTCAATGTAAAGTTTTAGAAGATTTCTTCTAGGGTAAGGAAACTAAGAAGTTTCCTATTTTTTTTACTTTTTAAATAAATTACTTCATAGAGTAGAATAGTAAATTAACCAAAAATAATAAATAAGATTTCAACTCAATTATTTTAATTCTACTTATAAAAAATTCAACTGTTGATAAATATGCCTGCAATCGATAAATTTGAAAGACCTGTATTTTCACTTAGAATTTCAATAACCAACCGATGCAACGTTAGATGCTTTTACTGCCATCATGATGGTATACTCCCACAGAGCTATGAAATGACTCCTGATGAGATCTACAGAGTTTCAAAAATAGCAGCAGATACTGGGGTTCGAAAAATCAGGCTTTCAGGTGGAGAACCGTTAATAAGAAACGATATTGTTGAAATTGTTGAAAAAATAGCAGCCGTTGGATTTAAAGATACCGCCATAACAACCAATGGAACTCTCCTTGGAAAATATGCCCGCGAGTTGGAAGCTGCTGGCCTTAACCGTGTGAATGTAAGTTTTGATACGCTTAATCCTGAGACTTATAAGTTTATAACTAAAAAAGATTACATTGAAAAAGCCAAAGATGGAATTAAAAAAGCTTCAGAAGCTGGACTATATCCCGTCAAAGTAAACATGGTGGTTATGAAAGGGATAAATGACCATGAAATCTGGGACATGTTCCATTTTTGTAAAGAAAATAATGCAATACTTCAGCTTATAGAACTTTTAAAAGCAGACAATCAATCTAGTTCTAAATTTTTCAGTGAATATCATTTTAAAATGGATGAGCTAGAGGAAGAACTTACTCAAAAAGCAGATGAAGTTAAAACAAGGCAGTTTATGCAGGACAGAAAAAAATATTTCATTGAAGACGGTGAAATCGAAGTTGTAAAACCAATGGACAACACCGAATTCTGCAAAAATTGTACCAGAATTAGGATAACACCTGACGGTAAAATTAAACCATGTTTACTTCGAAACGATAATTTAGTTGATCTAATAGAACCAATGAGACAGGGATATTCTGATGAAGAGCTTAAAAAAATATTTTTAGATGCAGTACAAAATCGAGAACCCTTCTTTAAAGAATGTTCGGGTAACTAATTTAAGTAAGTTCATCTCCAAAAAGTAAATAACCTAATTTTATTACTTATTTAAACAATTAATCAACTTCTGTTTAAATAAATAACACACAAATACACTACTTCTCATTGATTCTATACTTAAAATTAATTTTAAAACACCATGTCTGGAGTATTTTGCAAATATTACTATTTAAATTACGCTCATGTTCACAAAAACGAAGCTTTCAAAAACCGTAGGTTTTTGATGTTTGCGAAGCTTCGCTTCGCAACCGCAAAACAAAGTTTTGCATGCCCCAAAATTCTTCGAATTTTAGGAAATGCAAGCATGCAAAAAATGAAGCATTCGAAAATTCTGTGAATTTTCGATGCATTGAAATCAGAGATTTCAATAGTTTTTTGCGGTTACAAAATCGGAGATTTTGTAAACATTTCTTAACCTTTCGGAAATCATAGATTTCCGATGCCGGAGGAAACTCTGTTTCCTCGGCCGCAAAATTAAAAATTTTGCAGGCATCAAACGCTTTGCGTTTGAATGTCCCAAAAAATTCTATGAATTTTTTGAGGTTGAAGAAAATCTCCTTGAGATTTTCTGAACACTCGAAAATTTTTATATAAATTTTCGGTGTTTGTGAAGCAAGCTTCACAACCGTAAAAACCGAATGTTTTTACATGCCCCGAAATTCTATGAATTTCGAGGGCCCAAAAATCTAGATTTTTGAGGATTTTGAGGGATTTTGTGAACATGAGCGTTAAAAAAAATATTACATTTAAATCAATTTATAGATCATTCCCCCCTTTTGAGATTATCCGGATTAATATCCTGTTTAAATAAAATATTTGAAAACTAAGCTAATTTTATTTATCTTACCTCACAAATAAAACAAATATGAAATCATAAATATTTATAATGCCAAAAAATATACTAGAACATGTGAAACTGGTGTTTTTATGTTGAGGCTCGTAATTGAAGAGATAACGTCACATGTAAAATCCATGGATATCGATGATGATGCTAAAATACTCGTGGAAAAATATTTGCGTGAGGCGTCTAAAGTATTTATATGTGGTTTTGGAGAATCAGAGCTTGTAGGAAAGGCTTTTGCTTCAAGGCTTAGTGAAATCCGCCGGAATGTTTTTGTTATTAGTGAAACTATAGTTCCTGAAATCAATGAAGGGAACATTCTCATAGCTATTTCAGGATCTGGGGAAACGGAACCAACTTTAAGCATTACAAAAAAAGCAGCAGATATTGGTGCAAAAATTATATCCATAACTTCTTTTACTGATTCCCCGCTTGCCCAGATATCCGATGTTGTAATTGAAATACCCGGTAGAATAAAAGCAAAAACTAAAAATTATATAGAAAGAAGAGTATCAGGTGAATATGAGCCATTAACACCTTTCAGTGCCCTATTTGAGATATCAGCAAGGATATATCTTGAAGGCATCATTGCAGAACTTGCAAACAAGGAGGTCAATTTATGAAATCTGTTGGTATAAATGGATATGGAACAATAGGTAAAAGAGTAGCAGATGCTGTTTCTGCCCAGGACGATATGAAAATTGTGGGAGTTACCAAGCGAAGCCCTGATTTTGAAGCCAGAATGGCTGTGGAAAAAGGTTATGATCTATATATAAGTGCTCCTGAAAGAGAAAACTCCTTTGAAGAGGCAGGAATAAAAGTAACTGGAACTGCAGAGGAACTATTCGAGAAACTGGATATAGTTGTTGATTGTACTCCTGAAGGAATTGGAGCTAAAAATAAAGAAGGAACATACGAAAAAATGGGTTTAAAAGCAACATTCCAGGGCGGAGAAAAACACGACCAGATAGGACTTTCATTTAACTCATTTTCAAATTATAAAGACGTAATAGGTAAAGATTATGCAAGAGTTGTATCCTGTAACACCACAGGACTTTGTAGAACCTTAAATCCAATAAACGATTTATGCGGAATTAAAAAAGTAAGGGCAGTTATGGTGAGAAGAGGAGCTGACCCATCACAGGTTAAAAAGGGACCGATCAACGCTATAGTTCCAAACCCGCCAACAGTGCCATCACACCACGGCCCAGATGTCCAGACTGTAATGTACGACCTTAATATAACTACAATGGCATTACTCGTACCTACAACATTAATGCACCAGCACAATCTAATGGTTGAGCTCGAATCATCAGTTAGCATTGATGACATAAAAGACAAACTTAATGAAACCCCAAGAGTATTACTTCTTAAAGCTAAAGAAGGACTTGGTTCAACTGCTGAATTTATGGAATATGCAAAAGAATTAGGGCGTTCAAGGAACGATTTATTTGAAATAGGCGTCTGGGAAGAGTCTTTAAATATCGTTGATGGAGAACTCTATTACATGCAGGCAATTCACCAGGAATCAGATGTAGTTCCTGAAAACGTGGATGCAATAAGGGCCATGCTTGAGATGGAAGATAATCCTTCTAAATCAATCGAAAAGACTAATAAAGCCATGGGAATTCTTTAATATAAAAAATAATTCCCTTACATTTTTATTTTGTGCCCAAAAATCATTGATTTTTCAAGTTTTGTGTTTGCAGCAGATGCATCTACAATTCACAGTTCGCAAAAATCTTTGATTTTAGCGGGGTTTTTATAAACATTTAATTATGAAAACATGCCATAGTAATCCTGTAACTATTGCTTTCTTTTTGAATAGGCATACTATTAGAATAAATTAACTATATTTATAATAAATTAGTTGCTAAATTATTTGATAAATCTTAAAAAGGATATTCTAGACTTACAGTGATATAATGATAAAAGAACTCATAATCTCAATGCGTCCGAAACAGTGGTATAAAAATTTAGTTATATTCATTGGAATTGTTTTTTCTCTAAAGCTTTTAAATTTAAACCTTTGGATTGATGTAATTGCTGCATTTGCAGTTTTTTGTGTGATTTCAGGGTGCTTATACCTAATAAATGATATCATTGATGTTGACAAAGATAAGAATCATCCCAAAAAGCGTAATAGGCCAATTGCATCAGGCAAATTAAAAACACGACACGCATGGTTATCTGCAGTGATTTTACTTATCATAGCTTTTGGAGTTTCATATTTAATTAATATCTGGTTTTTAGCTTCAGCAGTAACCTTTTTCCTGTTAATATTAATTTATTCCCTGTTCCTGAAACAGCTGGCCATAGTAGATATGATGGTAATTTCTGTGGGTTTTGTTATAAGGGCCATTGCAGGATGTGCAGCAGTAGGAGTAATTGTATCGCCATGGCTTATAATTTGCGCATTCCTTCTTGCGTTATTTTTAGCAATTGGAAAACGAAGACATGAACTAGTTGTACTCGGAAAGAATGCTGGAAATCATCGTAAAATCTTAGATGGATACTCAACTGAAATGCTTGATCAGATGATGAATATAACTACCAGTGCTTTAATTATGTCTTATTCCATTTATACTTTCAATACAGGCAAAATATACATAATGATTACCATTCCATTTGCATTTTACGGACTTTTTAGATATATATACATGGTCCATGCTGAAAATTTTGGCGGGGAGCCAGAAATGCTGTTTAAAGACAAAGGAATGTTGCTCAGCATGGTATTATGGGCAGTTTTAGTTATAGCCATACTTTATGGAAGTTCAATATCCCGATTTTTAGGAGTATTTTAATCATGTTGGATAAATTTCATTTAAATCACTACAGTTCCAAAAAAATTGATATCATCATTTCAGCGATTTTAACCCTTTTAATAGTGATAACAAGAATTCCTTTTGTAAGCAAATACTTATACGAATGGGATTCTGTAAATTATGCACTTGGATTTGAGAATTTTGATATTATACATCATCAACCCCACCCTCCAGGTTATATATTTTATATAGGTCTTGGAAGAGTGATAAATACCATATTCAATGACCCAAACACTACAATGATATTTATTAGTATTATGTTTAGTATTATTACAGTCATATTAATTTATTTCCTCGCTAAACAAATGTTTTCAAGACAGTTTGCAATTATAGCAGCATTGCTGCTCGTATTTAATCCATTATTCTGGTACTATGGAGAAATATCTACAATTTATCCAACTCAGGCTTTTCTTGCCACTATTGTTGCTTACTTATCATATCAAGTGTTTAGAGGAAAAGAAAAATTTTTCTATCCTTCCATCATTGCTTTGGGTCTGGCAGGAGGTTTCAGGCAAGATTTAATCATTTATATGTTTCCATTATGGTTCTTTTGTGCATTTTACCACAAAAGAGATCCAAACAGATTATTAAAAGCAATTATAGTGCTAATTCCCTCTGTTCTAGTATGGGTTATTCCAACGATGATATTTTCAGGAAGTATTGAACAGTACTCCCAGGCTTCAAGCACATTATATAAAATAGCGTTCCCTCGATCTTCCATACTCTTTGGATCAACTATTATTAATAAACTCACAGCAGTTGGTTCCTATGTTACATGGTTAGGGCTCGCTTTAACCTATTCAGGGATTATTATAATGGTACTGTTCACCAAATATGTTGGAAAAGGACCAAAGCACGTATTCCGCGAAAATATAAAGGATTACAGAGTTATATTCCTTATACTATGGTTTTTACCTACTTCCATTATGTATCTACTTATACATATAGCTAAACCGGGATACATGCTGGTTTTTATCCCCGTATTGGCCATTGTGTTAGCATATTTTGTTAAAGAACTGTCTTACAGTTTAAGTTCAAGGTTTAAGAAATACAGTCCCAAAAAATGTCTTACAATAGTACTCTCCTTAATCATACTGTTTAATATCGCATATTTTACAGTCCCATACAATATAAATGAAGAAAAACTGTGGGAAACTCCAATAAGTGATTTAGGTAGTTTATCCATACAGGATCAAGTTTTATGGGTATTAGATATGGGATTTATGTCTACTCATGAAAAAATTAACGCTGACGACCAGAGTACTCAAACTTATCTCAATGCCATATCCCATGTACCTGGTTCTAATTCCAGCAATACAATAATAGTTATAGGAGAAATTACCCGTGAGAATGAAGGGTTTAATTGGAGAAAAGCAATGTATTACCTGCCAGATTATCAAGTTTACTACTTAATTGAGGCAGATCATTTTATAACTTCAGAATGGTATGCTAAAAATCACACAAACACATGGTTAGCATCCAATATATTTAAAATTCCAGTTAATAGTTCCACACAAAAAATAATATGGGTAATCAGTAACCAATCCACATATTTCCCCCAGATAACATCACAAATCCCTGTAAAAACTATAAATTTAGCAGATGGCCTAAAATTGTATTATTCTGACATTAATGGGACTCAAATAAAGAATAATGAACTGGTATTTAACGGACCAGAGCAATATTAAACAATTAGGAGCCTAAAATGAAATACGATCTTCACTCTCATTCAAAATATTCTTCAGATGGAATTCTTGATCCCAAAAAGATCATTAAAGTTGCCATTAAAAAAGGCCTAGATGGTATTGCAGTTACGGATCATAATACCATAAAAGGAGGATTAGAAGCAAAGAAATACGAAACAGATGATTTTAAAGTTATAATCGGTTCAGAGGTTATGACAACTAAAGGAGAAGTGATTGGGTTATTTTTATCTGAAGAAATAAAATCTAAGGATTTTTATGATGTTATAAGTGAAATTAAAGCTCAAAATGGCATAGTAGTCCTTCCTCACCCCTTTGACGAATGGAGATATGCTTCATTTCCTGCCAAAGAGGACGTTAAATATATTGATAACATTGAAATATTCAATTCACGCTGTGTTAAAAAGAAATATAATGATAATGCCAGTAAATTTGCAGAAAAATATAAATTAGGGGCAACTGGGGGGAGTGATGCTCATTTTGCAAATGAAATTGGGCATGCAGGTATAATAGTAGAAACAGATGACATTTATGAAGCTATCTTAAAAAATAATTTACATGTATTTGGTAAAACATCGACCAATTTGAATCATGTTTTTACAAAGATGTTAAAGACATGGAAAAAACATTTCTAATAACATTTAGAAAACATTACAACGAAATAATTACAGTGTGTTTCTAACAACAATCAGGTGCTGAAGTATGGAAAATAACAAAGTTTGGCTGGTTATCCTATTTGCAGTTGTTGTTTACCTTATAATGGGTATATACGCAGATTTTGGAAGCCTGTTAACTGCAATTGAAAAATTTAACTGGATATTTATTCCATTAATGCTCATCTTAGTCTTGATAGCGTATCTTGTCCGTTTTTTAAAGTGGAGTCTTTTTTTAAAAAGTGCAGGCGTCCGCTTAAAACTTAAAGATAATTTATTTGTATTCTTCAGCGGGATGGGAATGATCATAACTCCTGCCAAAGTAGGAGAAATATGGAAAGGATGGTTAATAAGGGACATAAACGGCGAAAAACTAAGTAAAACCGTTCCAGTTGTGATTACTGATAGAGTCACAGATGTAATTGGATTAGTTATACTTTCATTGCTTGGAATTTTTTATTATAAAAATGGAATCTATATTTTAATAGTTTTACTTTTAATGTTTGTAGGATTCTTCATAGCTTTAAAATCCGAAAAGATTTCAGGTAAAATAATTTCTATACTCGAAAAAAGAGCAGGAAAATATTCTAAAGACATTAAAACCATGCATACTACATTTTTAAAGCTGATGAGCCCCAAAAATATGGTTGGATTATCATTTTTAAGTGCTTTTGCATGGTTTTTTGAGTGCCTTGCACTTTACTTCGTAATTATAGGATTTGGGCAATCTCTTAACGTGATCTTATCCACATTTGTATTTAGTTTTGCATCATTAGTTGGTGCAATCAGCATGATTCCAGGAGGCCTTGGAGTTGCAGAAGCCACACTTTCAGGGATGCTACAGTATTTTGGATTGACATCAGTAGATTCTGTAGGTGCAGCCATGATAATACGGTTTGGAACCTTCTGGTTTGGAGCAGTTTTAGGGTTTTCAGTACATTTCATCTTTAAAAAGAGGATCATGGGAAAATAAATATAAATAGTTAAATTATGAATAAAAATTATTATGAAACTTAAGTTCTCCAGCATATCAAAGTATTTACTATTTATAATCGCTGTTGCTGTGCTATGGATAACTATACTCATATTATTTAGAGAATCCATCACTATAAATCAAGGAATTTTCACATACGTACTTGATGATCCTTATATTCACATGGCAATGGCCAAAAATCTAATTTTACATGGCGTGTGGGGCGTAGATAAATATGGTTTTACATCTTCTTCATCGTCACCCCTATGGATAATAGTGTTATCTCTGGCCTATTTTTTGTTTGGAGTAAATTTATTTATTCCTTTCATATTAAATATCATATTCGCCACAATTTTTATTTTTATAGCTTATTCCATATTTAGATATTATAAACTGCAGCCAGCGTACAACCTGATTTTTTTGCTGTTTTTAATATTTTTTACCCCAATTCCGGCGTTAGCATTTACAGGCATGGAACACGTCCTGCAAATATTACTTATTGTTTCATTTGCTTTTATCGGAGTCCAAATGCTTTGTGAATATAAAGCAAACAATTTAAAGTACATAATGCTTCTGATATTGGCAGCCCTGGTTGTTGCAGTCCGCTATGAAGATTTAATTATGGTTTTAATTATTGCAGCTATATTTTTTATTAAAAGAGAGTTCTGGAAGTCTTTATCAATACTTGGTGCAAGTATGGTCCCAGTATTTGCATACGGAATATATTCTACCATGAATGGATGGTTCTTCCTCCCCAATTCACTTATAACTAAAACCATTTTTGTGGAGTCTAAAACTCAGGCTTTCTCATTAAATGGCATATTCCTGCTCGTGAATAATTTTTTAAATATTCAAAATTTATTTATATTTATTCCATTGATTTTAGCCGTTGGACTATTGGTTTTCCGTTTCAGGGAAAAGAAGATTTTATGGAACTCTCCAAATATTCTACTTACCCTATTTATAGGCACGGCTACATTACACATGATTGCAGCAAGAACAGGCTGGTTCTACCGTTATGAAGCGTATCTTATAGCTTTAGGGATTCTGACAATTGCAATTGGTATAAGTGAATACTTGCCTGCAGTTCCAAAATGGGATAAAAAATTGATTTCTAAAAATTTAACATTAATCATCATAATATTTGTGTTATTCGTCTCCCTCGCAGGAAGAGGGTATTGCTCCTTTAATGAGGTCCCTAAAGCCACCCATAACATCTACGATCAACAGTATCAGATGGGCCTGTTTATACAGAAGTATTATAAAGGAGATGCAGTTTCTTTAAATGATGTAGGTGCAGTAAATTATGTTACAGATATCAAATCGGTAGATCTACTGGGATTAAGTGGGTTAAACGTTTCTAAAGAAATTTTAAAGGAAAACTACACTATAAAAAATATTGATAATATTACGCGTCAAAACCATGTTAAAGTAATTATAGTCTATGAAGATTTATATAGAAAATATTTAACAGGAGGAATACCTTCTGATTGGATTAAAGTAGGGCAGTGGAAAATCACCAATAGAATAACCTGTTTTATGGACACCGTTTCTTTTTATGCAATTGATCCCAAAGATGCAGAAAATTTAACTAAAAATTTAAAGGAATTTTCTTCCCAATTACCTCCAGACGTTCAACAAAGCGGGAATTATATGGATAAAGACTAAAAATATAATTTAACCTAAAACTATAAATTAGTATACAATTGGGAAAAAGATATAGACAATAAAAACTGAAGTGAATAACATGTCAAAAGTCGCTTTACTTAAAACATCACCAGAAACAGTAATTGATGATTATTACAAATTAATGCATCTTACAGATTATGAAAAATCATTATCAAAACATGATAAAACAGTTTTAAAACTCAACCTTTCATGGACACTTTACTACCCTGCATGTTCAACTCCTCCATGGCAGCTAGAAGGAGTTCTGAATGCACTGAAAAAAGATGAGTATAAAGATATTGTGGCTGTAGAGAACCAGACTGTGGTAACTCATCCATGGAAAGGGGCATATTACAACAAATGGTTACCTCTCTTAAAGGAGAATGAAATAAATTTTCAACCATTAACAGACGTAGAGTGGGAGACCCATAAACCTAAATCAGAAATGCTTGCAATGAACGACATATTCGGCGAAGTGTTAGTCCCAAAAATGTTCTACGGTTCTAATGTGATTCATTTCCCAACAGTAAAAACCCACGGCCACACCACAACTACCGGAGCTATGAAAAATGCTTTCGGCGGTTTAATTCCTAAATACAGGCACCATGCCCATAAAAAGATACATGAAGTCCTTGTTGATCTACTGGCGATCCAAAAAGAAATCCATAAAGGAATCTTCTCAGTAATGGATGGAGGAGTTTGCGGAAATGGTGCAGGCCCAAGAACCATGGAACCTTACTGCGGAAATATCATCCTTGCCAGTGAAGATCAGGTTGCAATCGATGCCCTTGCAGCTAAAATCATGGGTTTCGACCCACTAAAGATAGATTACATCAAAACAGCCCATGATATGGGCCTTGGAACTGGTGATGTGGATCAAATTGAGATAGTAGGAATGGATAAGGGAGATCTAAAAAATCTAAACTTCAAATTTGAAACAAGCAGGAGCCCAGTTGTAAAGTGGGATCAAAGGATAAGAAAAAGCACCATGAACATTAAATGGTTACACCATCTATTATTCAACTCACCAATATTTAAAACGTTTATTTTCGCGTCTGAATTCTACCATGACAAACTCTGGTACCCAACAACAGGAAAAAAGAAAATAAATGAATACAAAAAAACAAACTGGGGACAATTATTTGATAAATATCCATACGGAGATTTTCCAGAGTATACAGAAATCAAAAACTGGGACCCCTATTAATACCCCAGTTAATTTATATATTTCTTTAACGCTCAAGCCCAGAATGTTGTGTAAATATTATCACTTCACTCGTGTGTCTGGTTAAGTAAATCGTATTTTTTTAAGATAAATCCAATATAATCAATTAAAACTACAATTTAACATAAAGTATAACTCACGCACAGGATCATAAACATGAGCGTTCTTTAAAATCTATTTTTGAGTCATATTTACTATTATTTAAAGTTTTATCCCCAATGCATATCAATTCCAAAAAGCTCACACGTAATCCACTTAAATAATCATTGGTTGTTATACTGCCCATATGAGCATATTTACTTGTCTAAAACATGTTAAAGTTTTAAAGGTTATCTTTTTAGTCAAAAAATGACAATAATGATTATGGATCTTTACGATTTCGAAAAGCCAGAAAACACTGGAACAAAAATTGAAGGACAACCAAAAATAAATAAAATTAATGTTAAATCTATCCTCAATAAACATAAAAAGAGAGATTCATGGTTTTTAAGTGATTATACCCTAAATCCGTACTATGGATGCTCAGTTAACTGCCTTTACTGTTACATCCGCGGGAGCCACTACGGGGGAAATATCACCCATAAAACATCTGCCAAAGCAAATGCTCCAGATGTCCTGGTAAAACAGCTTAAAAAAAGGGCAAAAAATAAAGAGTATGGGTTAATAGCCCTAGCAACGTCCAGTGAAGCTTATCCACAGATCGAAGAAGAATTGAAATTAACAAGATCTATTCTCCAGATAATAAACAGGTTTAAATTCCCTGTTAGTATTTTAACCAAATCCACTCTTGTTTTAAGAGATATTGATATTTTAAAGAAGATCAATGAAAATGCCATTTTACCTGCTGACTTAAAACCTAAATTAAAAGGAGGGGCCATAATATCTTTTTCTTTCTCCACCCCTGATGAAAAACTGGCCAGAATATTTGAACCTAATGCTCCAACACCTAAAGAAAGGCTTAAAACCATGAAAAAGTTTAAAGACGAAGGTTTTAAGGTGGGAGTATGTTACATACCGGTCCTGCCATTTTTGTCTGATTCAGATAAGCAAATAGAGAAAATGATAGTAATGGCTAAAAACTACGGGGCAGATTCAATTTTAACTGCAGGACTTACCTTATTTGGAGAAGAATCTAATGATTGTAAGACAGTTTATTATAAAATAATTGAAAGGAATTTCCCTGAAATTTTAGAAAAAACAAAGCGTCTATTTGGGAACAACTTTTATCCTACTTCAAAATATCAAAAAGACCTCGCTGAAAGGGCAGACAAAATATGTAAAAGATATGAGATTAAAAATAGAATTTAAACAGAATAATTAGTGAATAACCTAACTTTTTAAACTTATAATTTTTAGATTTGATTAAATTTACCTCTTTTAGATACATCCACAAATTTTAGTCAAAAATATTTAGTTATTTACAAAATAAGATTTACATATGCTACCAATGGAAGTGATTAAATGAAACCAGACATAAGATTCGGCCCTGCAGGGAGACCAATGGGATACAAAGGTAAAACTACACAAGTTTGCGATTATATTAAAAAAGTAGGGCTCGATGCTTTTGAGTATCAAGCTACTTACGGAGTTAAGATTTCAAAACAGTCTGCACTTGAACTTGGCGAAAATGCGGCCAAAAATGATATTTTGGTTTCAATGCATGGACCTTACTACATCAATTTATGCTCACAAAAAGAGGATACAATCAAAAAATCGGTTGAAAGATTAGTTCAGTCTGCAAAAGCAGGAGAATGGATGAATTCATACAGAACAGTTTTTCACATGGGGTTTTATACAAAATATTCTCCAGAGGAGGCCATGAAAAAATGTAAAGATGCTATTTCTGAACTCTTAGAAAAAGTGGAAGCGCTTGGAATTAACAATTATACATTTGCGCCAGAAACTACTGGCAAAAAGTCGCAGTTTGGATCACTTGAGGAGCTGATAGAAATATGCAGGTCTTTTGATAATTTTACCCCAACAGTAGACTTTGCACACATGCATGCACGGTCTGGAGGAATTATTAAAACTAAAGAGGATTATGCAAAGATATTTGATAAAATAGAAAATGAACTGGGCTTAAAATCACTTCACTGTCATTTTACAAAGATAGAATACACAGATGCCGGTGAGAAAAAACATCATATACTCTCTGATTCAAACTTTGGGCCTCCCCTTACCCCCTTACTTGAATTAATTTCAGAAAATGGATTTAATGTCACTTTAATATGTGAAACTCCTTACCTGGATATTGATGCATTGGAAATGAAAAAAGAATACAGCAGTATTTTGAGGGGATAAAATAGAGCAAATGTCAACCAATAATTCTGCACGGCACCAAAAATAAAGCCATTTTTCATTTTTTTTATGCCCATAGGTTTATATACCATCTGAAGCTAAAGTTTTTATTCCTAATCATACATACCATACTATAAAGATGTATAAAATTAAACCAACTTACGAATTTTTATATACAAGAAACTTGATTTTTAACATTATATTTAACGCTGGAAGGTGTATTAGTGAAATTTAACAATGTAGCGCCTGATTCATATATAGTAGAGAAAAAAGTGCCGACAAGTCAAAACGGGCCTAAAAAAGAAGCCAAAGTTGTTGTCCTGCAGTCAGTTGGCTATCCATTCCTATGTAATCTGGTTGAAAGCCCAAAGATAGAGATAGTTAATAAAGAACTTTTTGAACTCTATGCAAGGGAACAATGGGAAGGTTATGAAGTTTGCGAAGGCTCTTTTCTCTTTGATCAAAAACTATTACCTGATTACGCATTTAAAATAATAAAAGCTCATCCAAATAATTCCAAAATAACTGAAAATACTTCAATATTCCTTATGGAAAATGAAGAAAACGAGGAAATCAAAAAAATAGAAACCAACGTTAAAATGGATGATGTAATTGGCCAGGAACGTGCCAAAACAAAATGTAAGATAATAATGAAATATATACAAGAGCCAGAGAAATTTAAAGAATGGGCTCCTCGAAACGTTCTTTTCTATGGACAGCCTGGGACAGGGAAAACAATGCTTGCAAAATCCCTTTCCAACGAACTCAAAGTTCCATTATTCCTTATAAAAGCTACAAGGCTTATAGGAGAGCATGTTGGAGATGGTGCAAGGCAAATACACGAGCTATTTGAAGCTGCATCCCAATCAGCCCCTTCAGTTATATTTATAGATGAAATGGACGCCATTGGACTTGATAGGAAATACCAATCCCTTCGAGGAGACGTTTCAGAAGTTGTGAATGCATTACTTACCGAAATGGATGGAATAGACCAGAATTACGGCGTAGTGACCATAGGTGCAACAAACAATCCACATCTGCTTGACTTTGCAATAAGAAGCCGTTTTGAAGAGGAAATAGAATTTGAGATCCCGGATAAAGACCAGAGACAGAGCATGCTTGAAAACTATATAAAAACCATGCCTGTTGAAATGAAAGTAGACATTAAAAGGCTGGCAAATATCAGTAAAGGCATGTCTGGAAGGGACATAAAAGAGAGGTTATTAAAAACGGCACTTCACAAAGCAATTTCTGAGGATACTGATTTTGTAACATGGGATCATGTAGAATATGCCTTGAACTTATATAAAACTGAGAAAAACGAACCAAAACACATGTTCGCTTAATTAAATAAAATTTAAAGAATGTTTTTAACATATAAACATTCTAATTTTCCTTATTTTTAAATAAATATTCTCATATTTTATCTCAGGCATCCTAAAATTCAACTAGAAAATCCAAATATTGATAAACATAATCATATCATATTGGATACAGTGTAATCAAGGATGTTCAATCATGAGAATGCGTGAAATACTAGTAAATTCAGCAAAATATCCCTTATTAAATTTAAAATCACTTTTTTCATTGGGTTTTTTAATTTTAATTGGCAGTTTTTTGTTGAGCAGATATTTTGATTCTAACCAGCTTTTCGGATACAAATTAGGTATCACAGGCACGATAATTATTATTTTACTGAGTTTTTTGTTATTGGCTATTACAACTATATTAGAATCAGGTTACACTTTCAAAATTATCGAAAAAAGTTTAACTGGGGCTAAAAAGCCTCCCAAATTAAATAATTTCATCTCTATGTTTAAACATGGGATTAATGAAATAGTTATAGCAATTATATATTTTTTAATACCGCTCATTATTTTCATTGTGATTTTAGATGCAGTATTTACTCAAATAAACTTTGGACTACCATCATTTCCTGAAAATATCATAATTATGCTTATAATCCTTTTAGCATTCTTATTATTCATTTTTGATGTATTATTTACTGTAGCAATACCCCATATGGCCTTTAAAGGAGGTTCATTCATAGAAGCATTTAAATTGATTGAAATATCTAGAAAAATTAAACAAATAGGCTTGAAAAGACTATTAGTCGAGTATATAATTGTAATTTTAGGATTAGTGGCAGTTGGATGGCCAATACTGCAAGAAATAATAGAATCCGCAAATATATTTGGTTTTGTGATTGCAGAACTCATAATTGCCCCTTATATCTTGATATTCTATGCAAGATTTACTGCACTTATCTACAGATCCCATTCTTCTTAGATATACATTAATTTCAATATTTCTCCTTGTTTCTACGCAGATGATTTAATTGAAGATCTAGATAAAGCACTTTCAAGAGCTTAACAAGTTCAAACAGTAAAAATTAAAACACTTTTAATTTTTCTTAATTTACTTTTTATATGTAGAATTCCAAATATAAGCCCACTAACAAATTTAAATTGTTCTTTTAATTTAAAATCCAGAACAAATTTTAAATTTCATAGATATCTTGATTTAAGTGAAAAAAACAATCAATCATTATATAGATTAATTTCTTTAAATTAATAGTAATTTTGATTAAAGCCCATGAACTAGTTATTATTGCAAAATAAAGATTATGAAAATGAATATTCAATTATAACAAATTATTTTTAAAACTGGAGGAATTTTAATGGATTATGATCTTATAATTGTAAGATATGGGGAAATCGGTGTTAAAAGCCCTAAAGTAAGGCGCAGGTTTGAAAACAAGCTCATATCTAACATAAAACGCAAACTAAAATGCGAAATAGATATAAACCAGGGCAGGATATTTCTATATCCTGAAAATTTTAATGATGCACGCGAAGTATTGAGTAAAACAATAGGCATAGTATCATTCAGCCCCGCAGTATCTACAGAAACTGATTTTGACATTATTGAGGAAACTGTTAACAAATATGTAAAAAATTTAATATCTGAAGGTTCTTTCTCCCCAGAAAACTCATTTGCAATAAGATGCAGAAGAGTGGGAACACATGAATTTTCAAGCCATGAAATGGCAGGATTCTGCGGTTCAGTAGTAGTTAAAGCTACAGGTGCGCCTGTTGATTTAAGTAATCCAGATTTAGCACTCTTTGTGGAAGTTAGAGATAATAAAACTTACGTCTACCACGAAAAGATTCAAGGAATAGGCGGCCTTCCTATTGGAACCCAGGGCAAAGTTATTGCACTTTTATCCGGAGGTATTGATTCTCCAGTTGCAGCATTTTTAATGATGAAAAGGGGTGTTGAAGTTATAGCGCTCCATTTCAACAACTATCCCTACACTGGAAAATCCAATGAAAAAGTACTTAAAATTGTTGACAAGCTCAATGAATACTCGCCAACACCTATTAAATTTTACGAAGCAGGATACGGAGAATACCTCAAAAAATGCATTGAAGACGCACCTATCCGTTTAACATGCGTCCTGTGTAAAAGCGGTATGTACAGAATCGCTGAAGAAATCGCTGAAAAAGAAGGTGCCCTTGCAATCGTTGATGGGAGCAGCTTAGGGCAGGTGGCATCACAGACCCTGCCAAACATACTTGCAACAAGGTATCCAACCAGCATGCCTGTTTTAAGCCCTCTAATTGGGCTGGATAAGATCGAAATTGAAGAGATAGGGAAAAAAATAGGCACACTTGATATTTCTATACTTCCAGCGCCGGAATGTACAGCAGTTCCACAGTACCCTGAGACAAATGCAAAACTGGATAAAGTTTTAGAGGTACTTGATGAAATTAACTTTGATGCGGAAGTTAAAAAAGTTGTTTCTTCTATTAAAGATAGGGAATCTTAATAATAAACTATTAAATTCGCTATAAAATTTATTTCTTTTTTTACAATATTACTGATTTAAATCACTCCAATCACCTATTCTGGAGCTAAAACCTTATCACAATACTTATATGTAACGATTGTTATATAACTATTGTTAAGAAAAAATGGGGATATTAAAAATGGAAATATTTGCAAAAATATCTGAAAAAGATGTAACAAAGGCGATCGTAGAAGGATTTGCCGAAGAATTTATAGACTACATTGAAAGTGACGTAATCATCGTTGGTGCGGGCCCAAGCGGGCTTGTAGCTGCTAAAAAACTTGCAGAAAGCGGCGTTAAAACACTCTTAATTGAAAGCAATAATTATTTAGGCGGAGGTTTCTGGATAGGTGGTTACCTCATGAACAAGCTGACTGTAAGGGCACCCGGCCAAAAAATCTTTGATGAAATAGGAGTGCCATACAAAGAAGTAAAAGAAGGGCTGTTCGTTGCAGATGGGCCCCACGCATGTTCTAAATTAATAGCAAGTGCAATGGACGCAGGAGCTAAAGTAATTAACATGACCAAATTCGATGATGTTGTTGTTCGTGAAGGCCGTGTCAGCGGTACCGTTATAAACTGGACACCAGTTTCTGCACTTCCAAGGGCAATAACCTGTGTTGACCCTGTTGCAGTAGAATCAAAGATCGTAATAGACGCAACTGGACACGATGCAGTGGTTGTAAAATCCTTAGAAAAAAGGGGACTTGTAGATATAGCTGGATTTGAGGGCATGTGGGTTGAAAAATCAGAAGATGCAGTTGTTGAAAACACCAAAGAAGTCTACCCTGGACTATATGTAACTGGTATGTCTGTTGCAGCCACCTTCGGTCAGCCAAGAATGGGCCCTACCTTCGGAGGAATGCTTCTATCAGGTGAAAAAGTTGCTGAATTGATTATAGAAAAACTAAAAGGTAATGAAAGCTCCAAAACAAGTGAAACTGCAGCTATCAGCAAATGAATTGGATATAAGATGGCCTAATGCCATTTAACTTTTTTTAAATCGTATAAATCAAATATAAAATCTTATTTTTACAACAAATCTGGTTGATATTATGGCAGGCAGAATTATAGCAGTTTGCACAAGTGAAAAGAAACAGACGAAGAAAATAAATGTTGGAGATGCATGTCTTAAGGAGGACTACGGTATTGCTGGTGATGCTCACAGCAGCAGCGATACACACAGGCAGATCAGCTTACTTGCAGTTGAAAGTATCAATAAAATGAGAGACATTGGGTTGAATGTGAATCCTGGAGATTTTGCTGAAAACTTAACTACTGAAGGAATCAATCTTGTGTCGTTACCCGTAGGTACAACCATATCTGTAGGGGAAAAAGTAGTTCTTGAGATAACTCAAATTGGTAAAGAATGCCATACCCGCTGCGCTATTTATTATCAAGCTGGCGACTGCGTAATGCCAAAAGAAGGTATTTTTGCAAGGGTATTAACTGGAGGAAGGGTCAAAATAATGGATAAAATAGAAATAATTTAAATCCCTCAAACATGAAACATTCAAAAACCGAAGGTTTTTGAAATATTTTGTAAACATTTTCAAGTGAAGGAAAAGTTTTCTATTTGCCACAGGAGCAAATATCCTTACATCTATCTCCAGGTTTCTTTTCTCCCATCTTTTCCTTGTAATTATCAATTGCGGCGTGTAATGCATCTGCAGCAAGGTTTGAGCAGTGCATCTTAACTGGTGGAAGACCTTCAAGCTCATCTGCAACATCATTTCTTGTAATTGCCAGGGCTTCTTCGATTGTTTTTCCTACTGCCATTTCAGTTATCATACTGCTTGTTGCAATAGCTGCCCCGCAACCGAATGTTTTGAATTTAACATCTTCAATGACATTGTCTTTAACTTTAATATAAATAGTCATTAAATCTCCGCAAGTAGGGTTTCCTACGGTTCCAACACCATCTGCATCTTCTATTTCACCAACATTTCTTGGATTTTGAAAATGGTCCATTACCTTATCACTATACATACAATCAACCTCTACACCTAAATTAATTCATTCTCTCCTTTCTGCTCCAGGTATCTCGCACCAAAGCGGAGAAAGTTTTCTAAGGGTCTCAACTACTTCTTTAACTGCAGTTATAACGTAATCTACTTCTTCTTCAGTGTTTTCTTTTCCAAGTGTCAAACGCAGAGATCCATGTGCTTCAACATGTTCTAAACCAAGTGCTATTAAAACATGTGACGGCTCTAGGCTCTTTGAAGAACATGCAGAACCAGTTGAAGCAGCTACTCCTTTTGAATCAAGGTGCAATACCAATGATTCGCCTTCAATACCCGTAAATCTTAAATTTACGTTGTTTGGAAGCCTTTTTGTTCTGTGTCCATCCAGGTAAGATTGTTCTATTGAATTCAGTATTCCATCTATTAATTTGTCCCTTAAATTTGTTATATATTTCGTATCTTCCAGCAGGTTTTTTTCTGCAAGTTCGCACGCTTTACCAAGTCCAACAATTCCTGAAACGTTTTCTGTTCCTGGCCTTAATCCTTTTTCATGCCCCCCTCCATGAATTATAGGTTCTAATCTAACCCCTTTTTTAACATATAATGCTCCAATTCCCTTTGGGCCATAAACTTTATGCGCTGAAAGGGATAGCATGTCTACATTCATTTTTTCCACATTTACTGGAATTTTACCAACGGTCTGTACAGCGTCAGTGTGGAAATAAATTTTATTTTCCCTTGCTATCTTACCAATTTCCGCTATTGGTTGGATGGTTCCAATTTCATTGTTGGCGTGCATGATTGTAATAAGAATAGTTTTGTCAGTTATTGCATCTTCCAGATCAGATATTTTGACAATTCCATCTTCGTAAACAGGGAGATAAGTAACCTCAAACCCATTTTTTTCTAAATACTTACATGTTTCCCTTACTGCAGGGTGTTCTATAGCACTTGTAATTATGTGATTTCCCTTATTTTTCAGGCGGTATACAGTACCTTTAATTGCGATATTATCTGATTCAGTACCGCCGCTTGTAAAAATAACTTCTTCAGGTTTTGCCCCTATTAAAGAAGCAACCTGTTCTCTTGCAGCTTCCATAGCTTTTCTTGCGTCCCTACCCAATGAATATAGAGTAGATGCATTTCCAAAATTATCAACAAAATAGGGCTTCATCGCCTCAAATACTTCGGGATCAACTGGTGATGTAGCTGAATGATCCATATAAATCATTATTTCACCTCAATTTTTTTAAAATACTACGTATTTCCTAACATCATATTTATTACAAATCAATTTAAGTATAATATGGACGCTTTGTGATGATCAACCTTTTTAAAATCACGGCTGTAAAATTGAAGGTTTTGTAAGGTCATATCATCATAAATTGCTTAATTAATATATGAAATTTGATTATGTTAAATTTTTTTAATCAGTCCCGGGCCATCAACGTACTGATATGATCAGTTGTTATAATTCCAATGACCCTCTTACCCCCATCAACTACTGGAAGAGAAGATATATTATATCTTTTCATTTTCTCAGCTGCAAGTTCTATATAGTCTTCAGGACAAGCCGTTATGACATCTTTTGTCATTATTTCGTCTAATTTACTGCATTTTAAAGCAACTGCCTTAGATATATCCCATGCAGTTACTATGCCTATTAATCTATTATCCCCTGCTATAACTGGCAAGTGTGTAACCTTTTCCTCAAGCATAAGTTTAGCTGCCTCATCTATACTTGCCCCCTCACTTATTTTAGCAGCCATAGGAGTCATAACATCGCCAACAAGAATTTCAGAAAGGAACCCATTTATGATATAATTTAACTGACCTGACTCCAGCAGGAAAGCATCGTGCCCATATGGCGATTTAATTTCATGATAGTTTACATCTATATCATTTGCAGTCAAAGCCATAACAATTTCTTTTGATTGGGCAGGTGGATAAAGCCAGTCCGAATCTACTGAAATAACCAGGAATTTAGTCTTTACATCCTTAAACCCTTCAGCTAAAGATCCATTTGCAGTTAAATCAAAGTAATCCATGGCTTTTGTTACATAAAGGTAAGTATTTGCATCAAACCTTTTAACAAATGAGTTACCCTGGTAATGAAGGTAGCTTTCTACCTGAAAATCCATTGATAAATCGAACCCATATTTTTCTTTATCCTGAAGTCTTCTGCCAAATTTTTGATACATTGATTCATAGCTGAGATATGTGATATGCCCTATCATCCGGGCAAGGCTTAAACCTTCTTTTGGGGCTTCTCCAGAGTAGTATGAACCTGCATTCCATTTTGGATCAGAGATTATTGCCTGCCTGCCCACTTCATTAAATGCAATTTGCTGTGGGGCAGACCTGGCCGCTGTAGCTATCGGAATAGCCAGTTTGACCATATCCGGATAAGAAATACACCACTGCAGTACCTGCATCCCACCCATTGATCCACCTACAACTGCAAAAAGTTGGTTAATTCCAAGATGATCTATCAATTTTTTCTGGGCTTCTACCATGTCTGAAAGGGTAATAATTGGAAAGTCAAGTCCATAAGGCTTTCCAGTTTCAGGATTAATTGATGACGGGCCAGTTGAACCTTTACAACCCCCAATAACATTAGAACAGATAATAAAGTATTTTTCAGTATCCAAACATTTACCAGGTCCGATTATGATATCCCACCAGCCGGGCTTCTTATCTCCTTCATGCCACCCTGCAGCATGGGCATCTCCAGAAAGTGCATGACAAATAAGGATAGCATTACTTTTCTCTTTGTTCAATTTACCATAGGTTTCGTATGCTACTTTAACTTCTTTAAGCTTGCTCCCGCCTTCTAAAATTAAATCATCTGGAAAAATGAAATACTGTGTTTCAACAAGCCCAACTGATTCTTTTTTCATTTTCTTAAATCCCATAATATTTGTATGTCCAAATGATATTAAATCAATTTGGACAATGGAAATCTCTTAATTTATATTTTAGATAATGCCTGATCTATGTCAGCTATGATATCTTCAACATTTTCAAGACCAATAGATAACCTTACAAAGTCTTCAGTGACTCCAGTGCACTCCTGTTCTTCTTTTGTAAGTTGCTGGTGAGTAGTAGATGCCGGATGTATAACTAAACTCTTTGCATCGCCGATGTTTGCAAGGTGAGAGAATAACTCCACACTTTCTATGAATTTTATGCCTGCTTCTAATCCGCCTTTAACACCGAAGCCAACTAATCCACCATAACCTTCTTTCAAGTATTTACTTGCTATTTTATGGTTTACATTATCTTCAAGTCCAGGATAATTGACCCATGCAACTTTTGGATGTTCTTTAAGGTGTTTTGCAACCGTAAGTGCATTTTCTGCGTGTTTTTTAACCCTCAGTTCAAGTGTTTCAAGCCCCTGAAGGAACTGGAACGCGTTGAACGGGCTTAAGGTTGGCCCTAAATCTCTTAAAAGTAAAACCCTTGCCCTGATTGTAAATGCAATGTTACCCAGTTCAGGGAAGTCACCAAATGTTTCCCAGTATTTAAGTCCATGATAACTTGGATCTGGTTCAGTAAACTGTGGAAACTTACCATTACCCCAGTTAAAGTTACCGGAGTCCACTATAACCCCCCCAATTGAGGTTCCATGTCCCCCCACATATTTAGTGGCAGATAAAACAACTACATCTGCACCATGTTCTATTGGCCTTAAAAGACCTACTGCCGCCGTATTATCCACTATTAACGGAATTCCTGCTTCATGAGCTATTTCAGCCAGAACTTCAAAATCAGGGACATCTAATTTTGGGTTTCCAAGTGATTCTACATATATTGCCTTAGTTTTTTTATCTATGGCTTTTTTGAATTCTTCAGGTTTGGTAGAGTCAACAAATTTTACAGTCCGTCCCAGATCAAGGAAAGTGTAGTTTAATAACTCATATGTTCCACCGTAAAGGTTGTCTCCAGATACTATATTATCCCCCAACCTAGTAGCGTTTAAAATGGCAATAAATATTGCAGAAAGTCCTGATGAAACTGAAAGCGCTGTATGGCCTCCTTCTATTGCAGCTATCCTTTTTTCAAATACATCATTGGTAGGATTCATTATTCTGGTGTATATATTTCCAAACTCTTTAAGGCCAAATAAATTTGCTGCATGTTCAGTATCCTTAAAAACATACGATGATGTCAAGTAGATCGGTACTGCCCTTGATCCTGTTGCTGGATCTGGTTCTTCCTGACCTACATGTAATCCCAATGTACTTAATCCAAGTTCTTTTTTCTTTTCTTCTGTCATAAAATTCCTCCAAAAAATTTCCAATTTTTTGGGGTTCAGGAAAAACCTGGTTTTTCCTTCATCCTCCAATAATTTTTATTATTGGCATCCTCCTGCATAGGTTATCCCTAATTTAAATAGATTTAAACTCTCAAAAGCTATATTTAAAGATTATAACTAGCATTTTTAGAGGCCTACGATCAAATCACTATAACAATTGTTATATTTAATAACTACCTTCTTATTATTTAAGGTTTGCCCATTTTTAAGCAAATAGGAATATACCAAACCATTCTACTCCAATCATAGTAAAACTAAATTTATTATGAACTACAGAATAGTTATCAGCTTTGGTAAAGTATTTATATAACAATCGTTAACTTAATAACTAAGCCAAAATATTTTTGCCGAGATGACCGAGCGGCTAGGTGCGTGGCTGCAAACCACGATACTTGGGTTCAAATCCCAATCTCGGCCTCAACCTTTTTTTAAAAAAAGGTCCCCAAAATCTACGATTTTGGGACGCCAAAAATTCTACGAATTTTTGAGCGATTGATCAAAAAATCCGGCAGAACAAAGTTCTGCGGCCCAAAAAAAATCTTCGATTTTTTTGACGGCCTCACGAAAAAATAAAAATTTTTTCGTTGCGGAGAAACGAATACAATTTTCTAAATTCACATTCTAATGGCGTAATACAAATAGAAAAGTAAATTTTCGAAAGCTAGTCTATTTAAAAGTAAATTAGATTAAAATCACAATTAATAAATACTATTTTAATCTTATTATCTAATAATAAACATTTTTTTAATTTAACCTGAGTTTGAGGCAGAATAATGAAAGTATACAATACCATGACCCGTAAAAAAGAAGAACTAAAGCCTATGAACAAAAATAGAATAAAAATGTTTGTATGCGGACCAACAGTTTACGACAAATCACATATCGGGCACGGAAGAACTTACATTGCTTTCGACATTATAGCAAGATACCTTAAATATAAAGGATACAGCGTTTTCTACCTGCAAAATATCACAGATATTGATGATAAAATAATTAAAAGAGCAAATGAACTGGACGTTGAGCCATTAGAACTTGCAAAAAAATATGAAAGCCTCTACTTTAAAGATATGGAACTATTAGGCGTGACCAATGTTAATTATTATGCAAGGGCAATGGAGCACCTTACTGAAATAATAAATCAGATTCAAACATTATTAGATAAAGGATTCGCATATGAAACATCTACAGGAGTCTACTTTGATGAATCTAAGTTAGAAGATTTTGGAAAACTCTCAAACAGAAATATTAAAGACTTAAATATTCATAGAGTTAATCCAGATCTCACAAAAAGAAACCCTGGAGATTTTGCACTCTGGAAAAAAAGAGATGAAGAACCATCATGGGACTCTCCATGGGGTAAAGGGCGGCCAGGGTGGCACATCGAAGATACAGCAATAACTGAAACCTATTTTGGAGGTCAGTTTGATATTCATGGAGGAGGATTAGACCTTATATTCCCCCACCACGAAGCGGAAATTGCACAAATGGAATCTGCAACTGGTAAAAAACCAATGGTCAAATACTGGATGCACACTGGTTTTTTGAATGTTAAAGGAGAGAAAATGTCCAAATCACTTGGAAATTTCATTACAATAGGAGAACTGCTCAAGGAATATGACCCCCAAGTCTTTAGATACTTTGTTCTTTCAACCCATTACAGAAGTCCAATAGATTTCAGCGATGAAGCATTAATGCAGTCCAAAAACAGCCTTAAAAGGATTCACAAAATAATGGAAACAGTAGATGAGCTTTTAGAAAGCAATATAACTGATGAAAATGGGCATGATGAAAAATATCTTCAATTGCTGGAAGATACTAAAGAAGAGTTCTTAGATGCTATGGACAATGACTTTAATACTCCAATTGCGCTTTCGGCACTTTTCAATTTAGTAAGAGATATAAATAAAGGAATAAATGAAGAAAAAATATCTAAAAACGTGTTTAAAGAAATAAAAAATTTACTAGATGAATTCGGAGATATTTTAGGGCTTACTTTTTCAGTAGAATCAACTAAAAGCGATTCTGATGAACTGGTTAATATCCTGATTGATGTAAGAGAAGAGCTCCGTAAAAAGAAAGACTACGAATTATCAGATGAAATTAGAAGCAGGCTAAAAGATGCAGGAATCAATTTAGAGGATAAATAAACCCTTCTTAATCTTTAAATGAGTGATATCACTTAATTCAAAAACAGTACGATTTTTTTATTTACTTCAAATCCAGTTTAAAAAGAATAAATAGCATAATATGCCTATTTAGAAAAATGATTAATTAGAGTATAACTCCAATTAAATACAGTAATCCACATCTGAGTCCCTATTAGAACCCAAGCATGCAGTACAACCTGTAGGAATTTTATCTTTTTCTTTATGCAACTGACAGATTATTTCTTCAGCTTTAACATTTTTACATATTTCACATATTCTTTGAATGATGCGGTCCGGCCCAAGCTCTTGCTCCGTTAGATCTTTTGCAAGCATTTTAATCATATTCTGGGTCTTTTCATCAAATTTGATTCCGTGTCCTCGTTTATCACTTACATACTGTGAAACTGCAGGTTGAGTTATATCCAGCAACTCAGAAATCCTTTTTTGTTTTATACCTAATTTAAGAAGCTCTTTAGCTAATTCAGACCTTATACTTGGAATTACGTACCATACAACTATTTCACATGGTGGTCTCATTTTATCACCCTTATTTATATACTATTTTGAGATTTAGTTAATTATTTTTTGAAATTAAAGTTTAAATAACACAGTTAAGTGAACAATATAACATATGTTATGAAGTCTTATACCCTTTACGGTATTTAATCAACATGTACAATTTAATTGTATCTAACTCAATATTTAAATTGTTTAATTAAATTAAATCAAATTATAAAATTAAGGTATCATTAAATCTTAAAAAAAATAAGCGATGTAATTAGATGCCTGCCCCTTCTGAAAATATTTCTTCAATCTCTGATTTTTTATTAAATAATTCATCTATATTTATAGTTGTTGTAGATAATCCTAACGCTTTAAGCTGCATTTCCATTTCATCTTGACGCTGCAGAATAAGTTTAATCACTTCTGCAATTGGATCAGGCAGTTCCCCATGGTCAAGATCAATAGCACATTTCCTCTTTTCTTTAACATTTCTTCCAGGTATTCCAACTACTGTAGACCCTGGAGGAGCTGATTTTAAAACTACTGAGCCTGCACCAATTTTTGAACAATTCCCAATGGAAATATCTCCTATTATTTTGGCTCCTGAGCCTATAACAACCCCACTTCCAATTGTTGGGTGTCTTTTCTTCCTTTCAAGGCTTGTTCCACCAAGTACAACACCCTGGTAGATCAATACGTCATCTCCTACAATTGCAGTTTCTCCAACTACAACACCCATCCCGTGATCGATGAAAACTCTTTTTCCAATTTTTGCGCCAGGATGTATTTCAATACCAGTTAGAAGACGGGCCAGTGCAGATATAAAACGTCCAGTAAATAGATGGTTACGAATCCAGAACCAATGAGCTATTTCATACCCCCATATAGCATGAAGTCCAGGATATGTGAGAAATATTTCCAATTTACTTCTTGCTGCGGGATCCCTCAGCATCACCATTTCTATATCCTCTTTGATCCTTTCAAACATGATATTGGCCTCCCACTCAATTATTAAAAACAAAATTATAACATACGTAGCAGGTATCGCATGTCTTTATATTATGAACATTTTTTTACTTAAAGTTGAACACCTTCAGCAGTATGGAAGATTTTTTCAAATACCCATTCCATACTCAAGTACCTTTCTCCAGTATCCGGGAGAATTACAACGATTCTTTTACCTTTATTTTCTTCCCTTTTTGCAAGCTGGACAGCAGCCCATGTGGCAGCTCCAGAAGAAATTCCTGCAAAGATTCCTTCTTCCCTTGCAAGTCTGAGCAATGTATCTGCTGCATCTTCGTCTTTTACTGGAATGATTTCATCTACTAATTCTGGTTTATATACATCAGGGATAAATCCTGCACCTATTCCTTGAATCTTGTGAGGTCCAGATTTTCCGCCAGATAGTACAGGAGAAGCTGCAGGTTCAACGGCAACGGCCTTAAGATCAGGATTATGTTCTTTTAAAACTTCTGCAATACCTGTTATTGTTCCACCAGTACCTACACCTGCCACCAAGATATCTACTTTACCGTCAGTGTCCCTTAATATTTCCTGTGCAGTGGTTTCCCTGTGAATTTTAGGATTTGCAGGGTTTTTGAACTGCTGAAGTACTACTGCATTTGGTATTTCTTTAACAAGCTCTTCGGCCTTTGCTATTGCCCCGGGCATTCCACCCTCACCAGGAGTAAGTACTATTTCAGCTCCAAATAATGCCAATAATTTTCTACGTTCTATAGACATCGTATCTGGCATTGTAAGGAGTAATCTGTATCCTTTCGCTGCGGCAACAAATGAAAGTGCAATTCCAGTGTTTCCGCTTGTAGGTTCAATTATAACCGAGTCTTTATTTATGACTCCAGCTTCTTCCCCAGCTTCAACCAGTGCAACACCAATTCTATCTTTTACACTGCTTATTGGATTAAATGATTCAAGTTTTGCAACGACTTCTGCCTCTGCACCTTCTGTAACTCTATTTAACCTGACCAAGGGAGTATTTCCTATAAGTTCTGTTGCATCATTTGCTATCCCTCTTGTTAATTCAGGCATATTTACCATTTTTTCACCTTATTTTCTCCATTTTTTTATTGTTTTTTATGATTTATATAACTATTGTTATAATATAACAATTGTTAAGTAATGATTATAGAAGATGTGGCAGAGGATGCCACCATATAACAATAGTTATAATCATCATTAGTGTGCTGATTACTATAAATACTTAACGATCGTTAAGTTACTGAAAGTTGGAAAACATTAGTCATGTTACCAAAAGCCAGCGGATTTTAAATTTATAGTGAAAATCATCAGAAAAGTCACTGATTAATATAAATTTAAATACAAGCTCCAGCAATACTATACTTTTCTCGCTTTTAAAAGTATTCATTATCCAATTTAAGTGAAGATTTTTATGTATAAACAAGTTAAGCCCATAAAGAACAACAACACATCGCTGGTGATTGCCGGCCTCATTCTCACCAATATCTTCTGGGGAGCATCAGGAGTAGCTGTGAAAGTTGCACAGCTGCAGCTGGGAACCTTTGAAATTGTAGCCCTGCGATTTATCGCTGCAATGCCCCTTTTAATCACTGCCACAGTACTATGGAAAGGCTGGGGAGCCCTAAAAATAGATAAGAAAGATTTACCTTATATTGCAATACTAGCGTTTCTAGGTATCCCACTCGAATTTTTGCTGCAGGTAACTTCATTGGCATATACCACAGCAACATGTTTTACCCTTATATTCAGCCTTTCTCCATTCTTTATAATTTTTGCATCTGCAGTTTTAATTAAAGAGAAAATTACTCGACATAAATCTATTGGTGCATTAATCGGGTTTATAGGAGTAACATTCATAATTACAAACGGCAGTTTAGCTGTCCCCACCAATCTTCTGGGTGATGCAGTGGCCATCATGGCCAATATAGTCTGGGCCATTTATACCGTCCTGGGAAAATCAATAAACGAGAAATACTCTGCACTTACAGTACTTAATTATACTTTTATATTTGGCGCGCTAGAATTAGTGCCATTTTACCTCATATCGCCAGGGTTATCTCCTGCAGCATTCACTGAATCTACATGGACAGCGATGATATTCCTTACCATCTTCTGTTCGCTAGTTGCATTTTTACTGTATAACTACGGTACAGAAAAGTTACCGGCTTCCATTGCAGGTATGTTTATATACGTTCAGCCTTTATCAGGTGTAGCTTTAGCTGCTCTAGTGCTTGGAGAGTCGATAACTGTTTACACGATACTTGGAACATTCCTTATCATATACGGCATTTATGAAGCAGAGCGCAGAGGCGGCATAATAAACGGGATAAAAAACGTTGAAAATAACCGTAAATCCCAATAAATCTTAGCCAATTTACTGTAAAAATAAAATGTGTTTAAAAAATAGTAGTTTATGAGTTTTCTTCGGAGGATTCTTCCTGAATTAACTCATATACTTTCTTCAGGGCATCATCTATCAGCATAGGTATTATTACAGGCTGAATTCCGTGTGCTATAAGTTTATCTCCAGCTCCGCAGCCTACCTGACTGACCAGTACACCATCAACGTCTGAAATTATTTTTATAGTGTCCTCAGTGGTACTTCCACCAGAAGGATTACATGAAGGAGTGTTCTCTCTAAGTTCCAGAACCTCATAGCTGCCATCATCCTTAAGTTCAACTATTAAAAACTGATTTGCTCTACCAAAATGCTGGTTTACAAATTTTCCATCGCTGGTTGCAATTGCTATTTTATAACTCATTTTGAAACCTGGTTAATGATATTAAATTCATTATATTTAGACTTTTAAACAAATTAAAAACTTAAAAATTACAGTAATAATGAATAATAAACGCTTGAAAACGGACAAAAGTGGTTTTAAGAACATTTATGTTCTTAAGCAACTTTTGCACCTGCTTCTGGACCGGGTTGAACTGAATAAATTTCTTCTACTTTTAACAGGACCGCCGCTTTTGGTGCGTGTTTGCTCGATACGCTTTTTACCCAGTCAACAGCTTCATCGAAGTATTTACCAGATTCAATTACTTCCACCGTTCCTTTAAACTGATAAGGGCATTTTGAAGCGTCCCTAGGAACTAAACTTGCTTTTGGATTATTTTCAAGATTTTTACGTGTTTTATTCATATAATTGTCCACAATCATTATGGTTTTGCTGTCCATGGGTCTTGCAAATCCAATTGGAACAACATTGGGAGTTCCATCAGCCGTTGAAGTTGCAAAGAAAACCACATTCTCTCTTTCTACAGCATCCATCATTTCTTTTGTCATTACCATTTAAATCACCAGTTATACCTATAACAATTGTTAATATATAAGCTTTTTGCAAAAATTAACCTGTAAATCAACTTAATTTCAAATTGACTGAAAAATATTAAAAATATGATTAACATGGTAAAATTTATAACATTTATTATAACAATAGTTATAAAAGAAGTCAGCTTAAAATCAAAATAGTGCCAATTTGAGCTAAGTTGATGTTAATTCAGATTTACATATTTTTAAATCAAACAAATCAGGAGAAATATTATGGTTAATGTAAAATTTTTAGCACGTTTTAGAGATATCACAGGAAAAAGATCCGTATCTATTGAACATAATGGGAGCATATCAGACTTAATGAACACCCTAACTGAAAAATACGGGAACGAATTTAAAGATGCTTTATTTGATAAAAAAGGAAATTTAAGAGATTACATGAAAATAATCGTAAACGGAGAAGATGTTGAGTCAAATGGAGGCTTAGAATCAAACGTCGAAAACAATGATGAAGTTGTAATCTTCCAAACCATTGCAGGAGGATAATTTCCTAATTTTACACTTTTGGGAACCAAGAAGTTAGATATTCCACGGATAAATTCAAATTAAATAACATTATTTTTGTTTTTAAACATTAATTAAATGCCATATCCAGTATAATTTATTTACAAACATTTTTTTTAAATTTTAATAAATGAAAACTTTATACAATAAAATATAACAATTGTTATATAAGGCAGAGAGTTAAAATAAGGAGGAATTATTCATCCACATAGGTTACCTATCAACCATATACCACACGTCATTATCCTGAAAAATGAACCTTTAGGGAATTTAAATGATTATAATTTAGAATGGTCCCTGTTTGCCACAGGGCCCACAAAGATGCATTTGCTTCAGGAGATCTGGATGCAGGTTATATTGGTCTCCCTCCCATCATGATTGGGATTGAAAACGGTTTAAAGGTTAAGTGTGTTGGCGGAGGACATGTAGAATGAACAGTAATGGTTGCCCCCACTATTATAAAACTTTTGATGAATTAAGCAGTGTAAATGCTGTTTTAAAACAATTTGAAGGTAAAAAAATCGGAACACCATCGAAAAGATGTATACCCGATGTGATAATACGTGAACTAACTAAAAATCTTGATATTGAAATTAAAAACTTTCCATGGGCTGATTTTATACCCGATGCAGTAGAAGAAGTAGAAATCGCTGCAGGTGTTGGAACACCATCCCTTGCATCAGTCACCTCCAGAAGATTTTCATCCAATGTTGTTATTCCGCTGCATAAGCCATGGCCTTATAATCCAAGCTATGACATAGTGGTAAGAGAAGAATTAATTGATGAATCACCTGAATTTATAACAGACTTTCTGAAAGCCCATGAAGAGGCGACATGTAACTTAATAAGATTACATCCTGAGCAAGCAGCAGAAATAGCTTTAAAAGAAGTTAAAGTTGTTGATGAAGATTTTGTGCTTGATACGTATAAAATATCTCCAAAGTACTGTGCAGGTATTCCAGAGGAATATAGAAATTCCACACTTAAATTTATTCCAGTTCTACAGAGATTAGGCTATATGAAAGGGGATCTAAATCAGGAAAATATTTTTAACCTTGAATTTATTAAAAAAATTCACCCCGAGCCTGCTCATTACTGATAATTTAGCTGTTTACTTTCGGATGTTCAATTCCCTTTCGATTTCTTGATTTATTCTGTTTAATTCGTCTTGAACCTGCCTAATGTGTTCTTTTTCCTTTTCAGCATTCTTCTTAAGTTCATTATACCTATCTTCATCTTTTTGCGGATCAGCGGCATTTATCTGGTTGTTCCAGTACCCAATCTGTTTTTTAACTGCATCTAAATATTCCATTTCAACGCGTTTCATATTTTTGAGTCTACTAATACGGGTTCTGCTGGTTTCTTCATTCACTTTTTTATTATAATCTTCTGGAGACATGAATATATTATGTTTTAATAATTATAAAAAAATTGTTAATAGAGTTTTTACAGAGATCTAACAAATTATAAAAGTTTATAGATCTAAATTACAAAAGTTTGTATATAACTCTTATATATCCTGCAAAATTAATCAAAAAGAACGATTCAAAGGAAATTCTATTAATGATACATGAAGGTGATTTAATGCAAGATTTAAGCAGTATAAAAATGGAAAATGGATTACTCTATGAAACCATTATAACTACTAAAAATAGTGATGGAACTCCTAATGCAGCCCCAGTAGGCGTAGTATGCAAAAATGGATCTAAAATTATATTATATCTTTCAGAAGCTGTACACACACTCCAAAATATTAAAAATAATGGACATTTCATTGTTAACATTTTAAAAGATCCAATTATTTTTACCAAAAGTATTATGGGAGAGCTTTCCCCTGATTGTTTTAAAAATCACTTAAATGATTTATATATAACTAACGCCGATGCATTTTTTAGTGCAACTGTAATTAAATCCAAAGAAATTGAAAAAGGACACAAAATAGGGAATTCTAAATTAACAATAATAACTGCGGAAGTAAATGAAATTATAATTAAAAATAAAAATGTAGAACCGCTCAATAGAGCAAATTTTGCCATAATAGAATCTTTAATATATCTATGCAGGATAAATATTGTTGATAATAAAACCGCGCAGATGTATTTAGAAAGAATTAATGAAATGTCAAGGCTTGTAACCCGTGTTGGAAGTACAGAGCATAAAAAAGCCATGAAAGAGATAATCAGCAGCATCTAAATGTATTTCAACTTTTATTAGTTTAGATTATAGATTTATGATGGTTTTTCTTACATCTACGCGCCACTACATCATGAGCCTTAAGTTTAACTACAATCGACATAATGCGCGGTAAAAAGGTAATGCGTTTTATTATGCTCTTCTTTTTTCACCCACGTCATTTAAGCTCACCACTATTCCATATTGAAAAATAATTATTTGCTTTATATCAAAACACGTATCTATAAAATTTTAAAGATATATACTCATAATTTAAGAATACTAATTAAAAATTATTTCTTATTAAAGATAATGTCTCCAAATATGATAAGATTATATTTGAGGAGTAAATTCTGGAAAATTTTGGATTTTTGTTATAAATTGTTATCGTTAAAAATAATGTTCATAAAAAAATGTTAATAGTATTTATGATTAATGGAACTTTTCACTTGGAGTAACCATTTATTTAAACAGAATTTCTAATCTTCCATCTCAACTAATCCGGTTAAATGACATTTTATATCTTGTTGAACCGTTTAGACTCAAGTTACAGCCCTATTTATTACTTTGGATACTATTATTAATTAGTGAAATATAACATAATAAATAAGTAAACTATACCTCATCATATCCAATTTACTAAAAAAGGTTTAATCACTGCTAATTAAAATATTAATCTTAAAAAGGGGAATTCAAGTGGAAAATCCAGATAAAACAGAGAAAAAATCAAAAGTAAATCCAAAAGGAAATGAAAAAAAGAAATTTCCAATAGTCGGTATTGGTTCATCTGCGGGGGGGCTTGAAGCTTTAGAGAAATTATTCAGCAATATGCCTAAAGACACAGGCATGGGATTTGTTTTAATCCAGCATTTAGATCCATCACACGAAAGCACTATGGCAGACTTAATTTCAAGATATACAGATATGGAAGTTCTTGTAATTCAAGACGGAATGCCTGTTAAACCAGATAAATTGTATGTTATTCCCCCAAATAAAGAAGTAGGGATTAAAAATGGAATATTACACCTTTATAAACCTTTAGAACCTCATGGTTTTAGGATGCCAATTAATTTATTTTTTCAAGCTTTAGGAAATGATCAGGGAAAAAATTCTATTGGAATAATTCTTTCCGGATTTGGATCAGATGGAACTAAAGGCTTATCATCTATTAAAGGTGCAGGAGGAATGGTTATGGCTCAAGACCCTGCATCTGCACAATCTGATAGCATGCCAAGCAGTGCAATAGCTACAGACCTTGTAGATCATATAGCACCGCCAGAAAAAATACCCGAATGCTTAATCTCATATATCAAGCACCTGAAAAAAATGCCCCCTATAACAGTGATTGAGCAAGATGAGGAAACGCTTGATTCCATACGAAAAATACTGGTTCTAGTTAAAAATAGTACAGGACATGATTTCTCTCTTTATAAAAAAAGTACAATAAACAGGAGGATTGGAAGGCGTATGGCAATTCTCCGGATTGATAACATATCAGATTACCTTAAGCATATACAAAAAAATCCTCATGAAGCAAATGTACTATTTAAAGAATTTTTAATCAATGTAACAAGCTTTTTTAGAGACCCCCAATCTTATAAATCTTTCAAAAAGAACATAACATCCCAATTACTAGAAAAAAAAGCAAACGGAGACACTTTACGCATATGGATCCCTGGATGCGCTACAGGTGAAGAAGCATACTCTATCGCCATACTTATCCAGGAATATATGGAGAAAACTGAAAAAACATTTAATATACAACTTTTCGGCACAGATATCAATAAAGATGCTATTGAAACAGCGAGAATAGGAACTTATCCCCCCACCATCTCTTCTGAAGTAACACCAGAATGGTTGAAGAAGTTCTTCTCAAAAAAAGAAGACAATTACAAAGTTAATAGAGATATAAGGGAAATGGCAGTATTTGCACTCCATGATCTTCTTAAAGACCCCCCATTTATTAATTTAGACATAATATCCTGCAGAAACGTTTTAATTTATTTAAATAAAGATGCCCAAAAGAAAGTGCTATCCTCATTTAACTATGGATTAAAACCAGATGGTATTTTATTCCTCGGCCCTTCAGAGAGTATTGGTCCTTTTATAGATTCATTTAAAAATTTAGACAGTAAATGGAAGATTTATAAAAATATATCAAAACCAAGATCAAATAAAGAGTTAACTACATACCCATATTCAGAATTACATTACGGCAACAGGGATATTGAAATTATGGAAAAAAATGGAAAATCAGGGCCAGAAATGACCCAAATAGTTGAAAAAATCATTATAGAAAATTATGCACCTTCTCTAGTAATCACCGATAAACAAGGAACTATCAATTTTATCTATGGAAGAGTTGGTAAATACCTTGAACCTGCCCAAGGATCTGCAAGCCTCAATATTCTAGACATGGCTAGAGAAGGAATTAAATTTGAATTAAGCTCAGCAATAGACAATGCAGTTTCAAAAGGGGAAGAAATTGAATATACCAACTTAGAAGTTAAAACCAATGGAAATTTCCAACCAATAAATCTAAAAGTCAAACCCATCAATAAACCCGAATCAATGAAAGGATTACTAATGGTCATATTTGAAGACATAGGATCACCTGAAGATGTGGGAAAGTCTGAAAATCTTCCCAAAACAGTTCCAAAGAAAAACGAACGTATCATAAAACTAGAATCTGAATTAAAAGTGACCAAAAAACGCCTTCAAACAACTATTGGACAGCTTGAAACATCCAATGAAGAACTCAAATCAGCAAATGAAGAACTACAATCTATGAATGAGGAATTACAAAGTACAAATGAAGAATTAGAAACATCCAAAGAAGAATTGCAGTCACTTAATGAAGAACTGTTAACTGTAAATTCCGAACTCCAAACTAAAATAGGAGAGATGACTGAAATAAATGATGATATGAATAACCTTCTTAACAGCACTGAAATTGCAACCATATTTGTAGATAAAGACATTAAAATAAAACGTTTCACCAAAGAAGCAACTAAAATAATTAATTTAATACCCCACGACATCGGACGCCCATTAACAGATATTGTATCCAACTTAGAGTACACCAAACTAATTGAAGACAGTCAGGATGTTGTTAAAAGAGTCATTTATAAAGAAAAAGAAGTACGCACCAAAGATGGAAAATGGTATCTTGCACGGATAGTGCCGTATAAAACCCATGAAAACATTATAGCAGGAGCTGTGCTAACTTTTGTAGATATTGACCAACAGAAGAAAGCACGAATATTAACACAACACTCTCTTGATTATGTTGAAAGTATTTTAGAAACTGTACGCGAACCACTTATAGTTCTAGATAATGAAGCACGAATCATTTCTGCAAACAAATCTTTTTATAACAAATTTAAAGTAACAGAAAAAAATACACAGGGAAAATTATTATACAGTCTTGGAAATAACCAGTGGGATATTCTGGAATTAAAAGAGTTGCTGGAAAAGGTGATTTTTAAAGATCAAACATTTGAAAATTTCATGGTTGAACATGAATTTCCACGGATAGGGTACAAGAAAATGCTTTTAAATGCCAGAAAAATCTATCAAAAGGGAGTAGAAAAAGAAATGACACTTCTTGCAATAGAAGATGTTACTAAAATTAAATGAAGAATTAATCGTATGAATAACTCCCATAGTTATTTAAATATGACCATGAACTGATCAAACTTAAATTGATGTTATTAAATCTTTATATTGTTCAAATTTAATTTTTAAAATTTGGAGAAAATTCATATGGATAGATACCAAAAATTACGGGACCTTGCTGAAGAAAAGCTGTGTGAAACCGATCAAGGCATAAATAAACTTCCAAAAGAAATTGATGAACTAATCCATGAACTTCAAGTACACCAAATTGAACTTGAAATGCAAAATGAAGAACTCCAACGTTCCAGAACAGAAATAGAAGAGCTGCACCAAAAATATTACGATCTTTACAATTCCGCCCCTGCAGGGTACATTACAATGGATATGGCAACCAAGATCACTGAAATAAACATTATAGGGGCAAAATTAATAGGTATTGACCCGACTGAGAAGCATAAATACATATTTAATTTATTTATTACACCAGAATACCGTGAATTATTTAATTTTCATGTTAAAAATGCTTTAAGGACTGGAAATAAACAAAATTTTGAGCTTGACTTAAAAAGAAGAGATAAAACTATTTTTCATGCACATATTGAAATGGATATGAAATTAGAAAAAAATACATTGTACAAATTAGTTATAGTAGACATCACAGAACGGAAGAAGCTAGAAGAAGATTTAAAACGTTCCAATAATGAATTAAAACAGTTCGCATATGTGGCATCACATGACCTACAAGAACCACTTAGAACCATTGTAAGTTTTACACAACTTTTAGCGAAGCGTTATGAAGGAAAGTTAGATAAAGATGCTGATGAATTTGTTGATTTTATTGTAGATGCTTCAATTAGAATGAAACAACAGATCGATGATTTACTTGAATTTTCAGGGGTAATGACCCACGGTGGCAATTTTGAAAAAATAAACATGAATGATGTTCTTAAACAAGTTATTTCCAGTTTAAATACATTAATTAATGAAAACAATGCAAAAATTAGCTGTGATCCCTTACCCGAAGTAGTTGCTGACCACAGACAGCTTGCCCGATTATTTCAAAACATTATAATTAATTCTATTAAATTCAGAAAACCAGATGAAGCTCCAAAGATTCATATCTCCGCAAAAAAAGATGAAGAAAATAATGAATATATATTTTCAGTATCCGACAATGGAATTGGAATAGAATCACAGTATCAAGACCGCATTTTCACCATATTCCAGAGACTTCACCCAATGGAAGAATATAAAGGAACTGGAATCGGACTTTCAGTTGCAAAAAAAATTGTAGAACGCCACGGAGGGCTCATTTGGGTGGAATCTAAGTTTGGAAAAGGTTCTACTTTTTATTTTACCATACCTGTTTCCACAAATAATATTAAAACTAGTTAACTTCTGCCTTTTAATTTTAAATTATAAAATTAAAAGTTAGAATTCTTAATTGAATCAATTAAGTTACCATTTATGTACTAACGTTCCTTTCTAAATGAATTGATCATTTGACGGATTCTCTCTAAACTCTGCTCTGTTCTATCGATCATTATGTCAGTTTTATTGATATCTTCTTCCATTTTTTTAATGTTAGATCTTTCCCTATGAATCACTTTCAAGAGTTGATTATGTCTTTTTTTATTTTGGGTGTCGACTGCCCTTAATTCTTTTATCCAGTAGTCCAATAAACTGTTTACAGTCTTTAAATACTTTTTTTCCGTTTCTTTTTGATCATGAATATTATTGATAATACTCTCTTTTGTTTGCAGGTATTTTTCTTCTTGATTAGTATCATCATTTTTCATGAAATATAATTTTATATTATTAAATATAAATAATTTATTAACTAACAATTCTTAAAACAATTTATTTGCTGTTATTTTTTGAAAAAAAGAGCCAGTAGATTGTTGAGTTCTCCCAAATTTACAATTTTAAGAGAACCTCCCATCTCTACAAATCCTTATATGAAGCCTTATATAAGACCGCTTCAAGCTTATCAAGAGCTTTACCGACCTGTTTATCAAACTCAGTGAGTTTATTGGCCAGTCCTCTGAAGTAAGGCGCGTAAACCTTATAGTACATCAATCTGTCAGTATCTATACTGTTTTTTATAAGAGCCGATCTAAATTCATTGACTTTATCCTGGATAGAAGAGTACATTACCTCATCAGGATATTCACCTAAAAATATACCGTCTGCACCATTTTCAAATGCAAATAAGATATGCTTTGGCATCAGCCGGTTTATTGATGGCACCCTTATGATCCTGACAGATTCAGGATAGGATATCCTATTTATCCCTATATTATCAGCCGCCACGTAACCAATATAGTCAACAAACGCCAGAATTCTCCTTTCACCTTCTTTTTTATCCTTAAGCATACCTTCAATCATTGCAAAGATTTGGGCATCTGTTTGGCCCATTACGTCAATTGCATTGTTTTCACACTTGGAAACACATATACCGCAGCCGTTACAGGCAACAGGATCAACAGAGATGCGTTCATTGTGTATGTAAACAGCTTTATATTTACATGCAGCCACGCATTCTCCACACATTACACACTGCCTGCCGTCAACTACCGCAATTGTTGGCTCTATCTCCAGACCGCCGTTTATCATCTCAGAAACCTTGGAAGCTGCAGCATTTGCTTGAGAAACACTTTCAGTGATATCTTTTGGGCCCTGTGCAGTTCCGCAAACATATATCCCTTCTATATCGGTAGCTACAGGCTTAATTTTTGAATGTTTCTCTTTTACAAACATGTCCTCTGTAAGCCCTACATTCAATGTTTCTGCAACTTTTAATGTCCCTTCTGATGGTTCCATGGCTTCAGATAATACAACCATATCTGTTTCTATTTCTAAAGGTTCCCTACGGAGAGTATCTTCTAACCTGACGATGATATTTTCGCCTTTTTTGGTTATATCTCCAGGGCGTCCTCTCACCAGTTTAATTCCCTTGGACTGTACATGTCTGAAGTAATTTTCATACATTCCAGGAGTTCTCATGTCAGTATAACAGATAACTATTTCAGTGTCTGGATAATAATGTTTTATGAAGCTAGCGTGCTTTAAAGACACCATGCAGCATACTTTTGAGCAGTAACGTTTGCCTTCAGGTTTTTCGTCCCTTGAACCTGCACACTGAACCATTACGACCCTTCTTGGGACTTTTCCATTTGAAGGTCTGAGGAGTTTACCGTCTGTTGGCCCGTTTACCCCCATTATCCTTGCAAGTTCCATCTGGCTTATTACATCATCATATCTTCCATACCCATATTCCGGACGCTTTTTAAGGTCAAATCCTTTGTGGCCTGTTGCTATGATGACAGAACCCACATTTAGAGGTATGATTTCTCCCTTCGCCTTGATGTCAATAGCGTCCATTTTACAGACTTTCTCACATTTACCGCACTTAATACAATTTTCATCATCGATTGTATAAATATCAGGAACTGATTGTGGGAAAGGCTTGTATATAGCTTTCCTTGTCATTAAATTCTCGTTCCATTCATTAGGAACCTCAACAGGACAGATCTCTGCACAGTTTCCACATGCAGTACATTTATCTTCATTAACATGGCCTGGTTTCCTTTCAATGAGCAGATTGAAGTTTCCTGCTTTCCTTTCAGATGATTTAATCTCCGAATTAGTCATTATGTCAATATTGTTATGCTGCACTGCTTCGTTTATAAGCGGGTTGAAGAGGCATAATGAACATTCTTCAGCAAGCTTTTCTGGTGAGAATACTTTACCTATTTTTATCATGTTCCCCCCAACAGTAGGCTTGTCTTCAATTATATGTACTTTAACGCCCTGATTTGCAAGTGAAAGTGCAGCAGTTATTCCTGATATTCCCCCTCCAACTACAGCAGCGCTTTTTTTGGTTTTTCGGACTATAGCATCAAGAGGTCTAGCGTATTGAACCCTTTCAACAGCTGCATTTGTAAGTGATACTGCTTTTTCAGTTGCCTTATTTTTATCAGAATGTACCCATGAACAGTGCTCCCTGATATTTGCTATCTCTAAAAGATAAGGGTTTAAAGGAGCTATATGGTTTCTAAATGTTTTTTCGTGAGTAATTGGAGAACAAGCTGCAATTACTACCCTGTCCAGCCCTTCTTCCAGTATAATATCTCTGATATTTTTTTGACATTTCATTGAGCAGAGATTTTCGAAATCTTTAACTACTTTAGCATCAACTGAAGAAGCAAGCTTCTCGATGTCTACAGTGTCTGAAATATTGCCCCCGCACCTGCATAAAAAAACACCGATGTCAATGCTGCTTTTGGGAGCATATCTTGAGAAATTGTAATTGTTCATATTATTCCCTCATAATGGAATTTTTAATGATTTTTTGATCAACCTTTTTTTGGAAAAAAGCCCTCGAAAATAAATATTTTCGGGGCATGTGAAAATTTTCAATTTTCACTGCCACAAAATTGAAAAATTTTGTGAGTACCAAAAATCTGTCAAAATCTCTGATTTTGACGCAGCAAAAACTTTGTTTTTGCATGCTTCGATTTTTGAGTGGTTGAATTGGTAATTGTTCATGTTATCCGCCTCATTGACAGAGGTTAGTCTGCTTTATCTTTTCTAAAACTTTATCTACAGGAACTGTATGTGTTTGAACACCCACTACTTTATAAGGGTCAGCCCCAAGTGCAAGTGCTACGAACTGGGAAATATTAAAGTATACAATACCAAATTCAGTTCCCGACGATTTTTCAATGGCCCCCTGGTTTCTATCAAACTGCATCTGACAGTTAGGACACATGTGAAGCAGAATATCAACGTCATTTTCCTTCAAACTGTTCAGTTTCTCCTCAGTTACAGAAAGGGATAAATCTCGGTTCATGTAACGCTGTCTGAAACCGTTACCGCATGTTGTTGTTTTACGGTCGTACCAGTCAACGGTTTCCACGCCGCATGCTTTTGCAAGTGTCTCTATAACCATAGGGTCTCTTTCATTTCCAATAGTATCCTTTTGATGGACTTTGCAGTAATGGCATGCGTGATGAGACGCCACTTTGAGTCCAGATAGATCTACCTCTACAAGGTCTTTAATTTCATCTGCTTTATTATACAAAATTTCAACTGAATGGAAAATATTACCTCTTGAGTCCATATCATCCGCATTATAAGTTAAATCATGACATCCAGAATCGTCTAAAATCTTATTTATCTGACCTCTAACTTCATCATTCTCATTTAAGATATTACATGATTTCTTAAGTATTGCATAGCATGTTGCACAGAGTGTTGCTATATTTTTATGGCCTTCATTCCTTGCAATTCCAAAGTTTCTTGCTGCAAGTGCAGTGGTAGAAAATTGGTCAAATAAATCCGCGTAATGTCCTAAACCAGTGCAACAGGACTGTCTATCACTAATGATGTATTCAATTCCAAGTTTATCAAATAAATATTTTGTAGATGACTCTACGCCAGGATATTCAACATTTACAAGGCAGCTTTTAAAGAGTAAAATCTCTTTATCCGGTATTTTTTTTATGTTAACACCACCTTGATTTTAGTTCATCTATATTTGACAAACTAAATAATTTAAAATTATGAAAGTCAATGTTTGCAAGGCAGGTTTTAAGTAAAATCTCTTTATCTGGTATTTTTTTCATCTCTACACCGCCTTAGTTCATTTAACCTGTTTTTGAATCCTGTTTTTTCTAAAATCTTGTTGATATCTTTTACATCTTTTTCAGGCAGGAACATAGAGCCCAGGTTTAAATCTTCCCTTATATCTTCAAGGTTAATTCTTAATTCAAGCCACTCTTTTCCAAAGTCCTTTATAAGATCATTAAAGAAATTTGAAGGAATTGCTCCCAGTCCAAATTCTATGAAACTCTCACCATATGCTGAAAAAGGAGCTACTTTCGGCTTTCCTTTTCCGTTATCAATTGCCCTTTGCCTTAAAACTTGGTTTACCACAGATGGGCTGTTGCTTACCGGGCATACGCTCTGGCATGTGTAACAGTAAAAACAATTCCAGATTATATCATCTGTAATTAAAGTTTCATCTTTATCAAGCACCCTTTTAACTAGTTCCCTTGGATCGTAGTCAGTGTGTCTTGCCGCAGGGCATACAGATGTGCACATCCCACACTGGATACATTTAAGGATTCCAAGATCTTTTGGTGCTTTTAAGTCCTTAATAATATCTTCTGCTAATTCAAAGCTGTTTTCGCCTATTTTTAGAGTATTCATATGTATTATACCCCATATATCGAATAAAGTGTCAGTTTTAAAAATAATCTGTTATAGTATTTATACTTGTACTTCAAGTTATATATACTCAAATTATGACATTTTTAAGTTCAATTTATCATTTTTTAATTATACCATGATTATTCAGTATAACCACTACTTAATTTTTGTGTATCATGATTGTTTATGTATAATAATTGTTCGAATAGTATAATATACTTTATCGTTATAAAAATATACTAACTATATTTCAATGATCTTCCTAAAATTTCAAAAGTTATTGCACTTGGAAAAATCAACGAATGTATATGTGTAAGTTCCATGCAATAGTCGAGACTTTCTCCAGCATCAGCCATTTTACGTGTTGCATGCGCCATCAAATCAGCTGGAAGAGGAACAACTTTTAAATCTGTAATTGCATCTATAATTTCCTTGAAGAAAGTCACGGATTTAAATCGAGCAGTTGCCGAGTAGATCAACATGCGCTGCTATATATCTCGCGTTTGCAATAGAAAGTAGAGTTGTATCCCACCATCTTGATCTTGGAGGTAATTGAGAAAATCATATTTATCATATAAATCAGCCTTTAAATCTATAGAGGCATTTTAAATAATTCAAGAGACGTATCTGTTTTTCCAAAATCAAGATTTACCGCTCTTTTTAATGTTTATCTTGTTAGTATCGTGCCCTCTGCTCCGCTTTTATCAATCCCCCATCATAAAGTTCATCTGAAATAGTTTTTAAATATGATAGTAACAATTGTTATATAACAATAGTTATTTATAGTTTTTGTTCAAAAAATACATACCCAACTAAACCAGTAACTTGAAGTCCTTTGAAATTATAACTTATAATACTTGCAAAATAAAACAGATTAAAATATAAAAAATACCGTGAAATCATGAATAAAGCTATAATATTCACCATTTTTTTAGTTGCAGTATCAATAAACATTTCTGCTGTTTCGGCATGGGACTGGAACACGCATGAAGAAATAGTAGAAAGTAATTACAATTCATTACCTGAAGATATGCAGCAAAATTTAAACTTAAACCTGATGAAAAAAGGATCTACGGCTCCTGATTTTGTATTTTTTGACTTTAAATATCATAGTTATCCAAATAGTTACAGAAAAGCTATTTACTGGTTAAACAAAGGGAAGTTCTACTATAAAAAAGGCGATTTCTATTATGCAAGTTACTGTTACGGTGTAGCATCCCACTACATTACAGACAGCTTTTCAGCGCCTCATGCTGCAGGTGTGGGCGGGCTTCAGCACAGCATTTACGAGGTAAAAGGAAGTTTTCTAAAGCCTAAAATGATTCAAATTAAAGGAGATTTAAAATCAACCATGTACAATGGTGATCTAAACGGGACAAAAAGCTGGAACATGTGGATTAAAAGCAGAAATAATTCTTTGATCCAGAATGATTTAGATCATGCTACAGGTGCATCTTACAATGCAGTATACAGTTCCATAAATGATGCATACCCTATTCAAAAAAATAATTTCCAGATAACTAACAATTTAGAATTAGTATACATTTACTTAATTGGTTAACTTAAAATCAACCTTTATGATTTATCAAATTTTAAATAAAGATATTAAATGAATTAACTAGTTTATGCATCATTTTTCGTCCTAATTGCACATAAACTTTGACTTGGCAAACTATCATGCTTTTTAGGCTTTTTTATGGTCTTAAAAATATTTTTTGCACTCTCAATTAATTCCTTGTCATCATTTTCAGCGGCATTTTTGATATTTCTTATGATATCACAGAAAATTTTATCCACTACCACCCGAGTAAGGTCTTCCACTATTTTTTCCTTGCCGTCAATATCTCCAAGCATTTTAAATGCTTTTTCAGTTTCATGAGACCTTATCTTTTCTGCATTTCTCCTTATATCAGAAATAAGAGATTCAACTTCAAGGCGTTTTAAAGATTTTTTAAGAAGTACAAGTTCTTCAGAAATTATTTTTTCAGCATCTTTAGCTTCAGATTCCCTTAACTTTCTATTTTTATCAGCTATTCCCCTTAAATCATCTATATTAAACAATTTAACCCCAAGTTTTTTAACATCTTCCTCTACATCTCTTGGATTTGCAATATCAACTATCACAAGCTTCTCCAGCTTCTCAGGTGAAACCGCATTTTTTATTTTTTCACAGGTTAAAATAGGGTGAGGTGCTCCAGTAGCACTTATTATAACATCAGCATCACTCATAGCTTCATCAAGCCTATCAAAATGGATTGCATACCCACCAAGCTCTTTTGCTAGGTCTACTGCACGGTCATGGGTCCTATTTGCCACGACTATGGCTCTAAGATGTTTTTGAACCAGTGCTTTTGCAACGAGCGTTCCCATCTTTCCAGCTCCAATTACAAGGACTTTTTTACACTTCAAATCCCCGTGCACTGATTCTGCAAGTTCTACTGCTGCAGAACCTATTGAAATGGATCCTTTGTTGATATTGGTTTTTTTTCGAACTACCTGGCCAACATGGATAGCTTTTGTAAACACCGTATTCAAAAGATCCCCAGCATAGCCCTCTTTAAGATGCTTTTTTCTCGCGTCTTTTATCTGCCCCAATATTTGATCTTCACCTATTATCATAGATTCTAATCCACAAGAGAGTCTTAAAAGGTGATTCAATGCATCATCATCAGTTTCAACTACAAAATCAAGGAAATCAATATTATCAATATAACAATCATTTAAAACTAAATAAAGCTCAGCACGGTTACATGTTTTCATCTGGAGGTACTCATATACCAAGTATTTATCCTTGATTTTTGCAAAGATTTCATCCATCTGGAAAGTAGACTTTTCCATTGTACATATATCTGCTGTATTATGGTCGATTCTGATATTTAGAATCATTTTACGCCCCCGAATAATATTTAAATCATTAAAACCACTGAAAATCAAGGGATTTTGTAAATGGTAGTGTTAATTTACTAACTGCTGTTTTATATATTTTTTAGCATCCTCTAAATTTCCCTGCCTTAAATATTCCTGTATGTTTTTATCATTTAAAATTTTATATAAATAATCCCTACGTTTTTTTTGATCATTCATATTTTCTTTTAAAATATTTCTTGTGAAATTCTGGAGTTCCAACTGTAAAATATCTTCCTCCAGTATCACTTTTTGTATTCTTTTTCTTAACTCTTTTGCCATAAGAGGGCTCTTTCCACCAGTAAATATCGAAAATTGCACGTCACCTATAGAAAAAGTAGAAGGAACAATTAAATTACCTTCATCTGGATAATCGGCCCTATTTAAAAGTTTCCCTTTGGCTAATTCTGCCACGCGCCCATTTAATTTGTGATCTCCAGTGGCTATTACCACGAGATCTGACCATTCTACCCATTTTTCAACTTCATCTAACGGTTTGAAAGCAGCCCCAAGATCAACAAGATCATTTGGAACTTCTTCATTTATTACAGTGACATTGGCCCCTGCTTCAATAAATCTACGGGTTCTCCGAGTCCCAACTTCCCCTGCACCAATAATTAAAACATTTTTGTTTTCCATCTGCAGGAAAAGAGGTGTCCAGCCCATTATATCACTTTTAAATTCCAATGAAAGTAAAAAAATAAAATATATTTAGAGTCTCAGATTATTTGCCTGATTCTAGGCTTTTCATCTTTAAAATCTTTGCAGCCATCCTTAAATCGTTTCCACATTCTTGAAGAACGGTATTTGCTTCTTCTTCTGGAATATCAAAAGCATCAGCAAGTGCCTTTACTTCTTCCTGTGATGATTCAGATACGCCTACAAGCTCTTCAGATAACTGTTTTTTAAGTTCCATATATTCATCAGAGCTCATGTTTATCCTTCTCATTACCATATCCCTTAAAGGACATGGTTTAGATGGTTTACAGCACCAGACAAGAGAACCAAAACAGGTTCCTTCTCCTTGACCTAACCTTGTTTTTTTACCAAATTCTTCTTTTTTTGCTATATAATCTTGAGAACTGAGATTTGCATCTTCAAGTGCATATATAATTGGGCAAGGCTTAACTGGCGGACAACAAAATGCCAACGCCCTTTTGTCCCCTCCCCTACATACGTGTGATGGTGAATCTTCCCATACCATTATATTCCTCCATTAGTATAAATCCATTAAATTTAACTGAAAATCTAATTTTCAGTAATAAAACTAATTTAAATCTGAAAAAAAAATATTGAATTTATTCTTCAGTAAGCATTTCTTTCTTTTCAGTTGGAGTCAAATCTTCCACTATATCCTTTGGATCTCCTATTTTGAGGATTTTGCCTCCTCTCATAAGAGCAGCCCTATCACAGACATCGAGCACAAAGTCCATATCGTGTGATATTATAACAAAAGTCTGACTTAATTCATCTCTCGCCTTTATTATAGAATCTGTAACTTGAACTCTAGTTATTGGGTCCATAGTTCCAGTAGGTTCATCAAGAATAATTATATTAGGTTCTTTTATTAAAACTTGTGCTAAAGCAACCCTGTGGCGTTCACCGCCGCTTAATTCATCAGGATATTTGTTTAATAAGCTTGCAGCATATTCTTCATCAAATCCGACTACTTTAAGCGTATATACTGCTTTCATTTTTGCAAATTCTGCAGGCAATTCTAAACTTATAGCCTCTGTTAAATTCCCTAAAACAGTTCTATGAGGATAAAGACTGTATTCTTGATGAAGAATACCCAAATAAGGTTTTATTCTCCCCCTTCCAAGCGGACCAGATTGAGTCATGTCGATCCAGTCATCCCCAAGTTTTGCAGATATATTACCTGAACTTGGCTCTGTTAACCCGTAAAGTATTCTTGAAAGAGTTGTTTTACCGGCCCCACTTAAACCAACAATACCAAAAATTTCTCCTTCACCAATAGTCAAAGTTATGCCGTCTACAGCCTTAATTACTCCCCTTTCAATGGAATAATAATGTTTTTTGACATTTTCCATTTCAATAATTGGACCGCCAGTTTCGAATTCCGCTTTCTTTTCAGGAAGTGGAACCTGTTCTAAAAATCTGGCTACAACTTCTTCAGGGTTACCTTCATCTATTATTTCCCCCCGCTCAAGCCATATTACATAATCAGAAAGTTTTCTCATAACTTCTGGCCAGTGTGAAGTTATAATCATTGTAGTACCCTTCTCTTTTACACCTTCCAGTAAAGCCTGGTGTATAAGTTCAGCTGTTTTCGGATCGAGTGTACCTGTAGGTTCGTCTGCAAGAAATATCATAGGTTCCTTTGCTATTTGTCTTGCAAGTACTACCCTTTGTTTTTCTCCACCACTTAGATCCCTTGCAATATGAGTTATCCTGTGGGTCATCTGCGTCACTTCAAGGAGATCTATAGCCATATAAGTGCTTTCTTCCTCATCATGACCACTAATAGATTTTAAAACATTATCAATTACAGTATCATCTTCATAGAGGGCAAATGTCCTCTGTAACATTATGGAAATTCTTTTCCTAACTGCAGCATATATTTTTCTATCAGTATCCCACAGATCAACACGTTCTGCTTCAAATTCCCCTCCGCAGGAACATTTTTGTCCCACTTTTGATGGAGGATCAGCCCGATAACATTTAGGGCAAAATGCAATATTAAAGATAATCTTACCATTATCTGGCTTATATTCCTTCATTCCACGAAGCATGTTAATGAGTACTGATTTTCCAGCGCCGCTTCTACCTAAAATTCCCAATACGCTGCCTTCATTTATAGTTATATTCAAATTTTTTAAAATTTCCACGCCACCAAATGTTTTTGTGACGTTTTCTAATTCTATAAAAGACATGCAATCACCTTTGGATATAAGTTTGCAGTAAATATGTTATATATTTGATCGTAAATATACTAATTAAAATTTAATATTTTATATCTTGGACAAATCAAAAGGAACGCTTCCTTTTAATGTAACTCTTGCTATTGATATCCCGTCTGCACCTGCAGAAAGCATATCTCGTGCAGATTTAAGATCATGGATAGAATTATTGCCTATTAAAAATATTTCAGTGTTTTCTTTAATTTTCCTTATAATATTATAATCTGCATGGTTGTATCCAGGTTTCATGGCATCTACATGCAGATAGTCAGCGCCAGCTTTTTCAACAGCTTTTGAAACTTCAACATCGTTTACATTCTGGACATTTGCTCTAATCTTAACCGATACTTTACTTTCAGCTTTTTTTACCACATTTTTTGTAAAATTGTATAATTTATGAGTATCATAAAGAATTGCCTGTCCACAGCCAATACCCGTTATTTCAGGCTGCCTGCAGTGTGCATTTATTTCCACGACATCAATTTCAGGTAATTTTGACACTTCAACGATAGGTTCAAATGAAACTGAACGTAGATTAACAGATACAATTCCGTTCCAGGAATTTTTGATTATAGCTGCTTCTTTTTTAATTGAAGGCATTACATTTTCTTCATTTACGTTGAACTCATGCCTTCCTCGTTTAATAATACTGCATCCTGCATTTATAGTCGGCTTATCTAAGTTATAGCCACCAAGTGTTACCATGTCAAAACCATAATGAGCCATTTTCAAGCAAAAATTCCCATCGGTTATTCCTGCCATCGGCGCTAAAACTTCAATAAAATCACCTGTAAAAAAATTATTAATTAAAGTAAAAAAATGTAAATAGAATAATTAATCAGCTATTTTTTGTTCATTACATGAACAAGATCATAGGTAACTCCACCCCTTATCTCTTCAAGAGCTAGATCTGCCAGATTAGCAGCTTTTTCAGCAGTAGGAGCTTTCCCAATACCTGCTTTAAGTGCTATATTGGTCTCGTCTTCGATCTCTTCCACTATTTTTAGGAGTCCTTCAGGACTGAGTCCATTACATGGAGACATAAAATTATCTCCACCTATAAAGAAGACGAGTGAACCTTTCTCAATTAATTTTTTCATTAAAAAGTGTTGAACTCTATTTACAATAAAAGAAGTATCATAAGCTGGAATTATATCAGTTAAAGAATCTGTAATTCCATTTATATCTATATGGGCAATTTGAACGAAGCTGTCCTCTTTATTTACAAGACCATCTATAGCCAGAACTTCCTTTCGTTCTTCAGATTGTGCCCCACCGTAATTTTGAAGAACTGCTGTAGCATCTCTTTGAGCCTCATAGGGCGTTTCAGCTGCTGCAACACCCATACTCACAGTTATTGGGTATCTATTACCTATTGATTTCTGGATTCTTCTATGGTCATCCATATCTACATTGTTAGTAATTGCAAGCATGTTATCAAAACGTGTGAAGAAAACAAGCCCACCTTTAGCTGCAAATTGTCTTTGAAGATCAGCATAAAGCTCTGATTGCAGGATTTGAAGATCTGCTTCAGCCCTTGGGGCAGGAGTGACTGTCCACGGGCCATAATTATCAATTTGAATTAAAGTCATCTGTATCATAAAATTTCACCCAAAATAATTCTGGCTAACCTCACTTTATCATTGATGGTCTTCATGTTTGTGTTTGTTATAACGACCTTTGATATTAGTTTTTCTATTTTTTTCTCAGATTCTGTGTCCTCAACATCTATGATAAACTTATCCATAAATTCTTTATAAATTGTTGCAACACCTTCACAAGATACCTCATGGCCCATTGCATTCATAAACTTTGCTGCGGGACCGCTTACAGGATTTCCTCCTATTATCGGAGATACTGCAACAACATAAGAGTTTTTAAGAGCTTCTTTAACTCCATTCATTGAGATTATTGGCCCTATGGATGTTATCGGATTAGATGGCCCTATTATGACCATATCTGAATCTTCAATAGTACTTATTACATCATCTGAAGGTTTAACATCTACATATACTATATCTTCCACTTCAGGTTGTGCCTTTTTTCCAACCAGAAACTCGTGGAAACTCAGTTCACCTTCATCTGTTATAATCCTGATATTTGATTGTTCATCACTCATTGGAATGATCTTTGACTTAACGCCTAATTTTTTTCTTTGAATATCTACGACTTTAGAAAGAGGATATTTCTCCATCAATATGGTTTTTTGAATCTTAATGGCGCGATCTTTATCCCCAATCCTTAAAATCTCATTATATCCTATTTCTTTTAAAGTTTCATGGGTTATAAATGTATCTTTGTCAACACCGTACCATGTATTTTCATTTATAATTCCTGCGAGAGTATACATCACAGTATCTATATCTGGTGCTATATAGTTTCCTGATATATATGTATTTTCTACTGTGTTTACAATTATGTTGATATCGGCAGGATCAGCTGTTTTGGTTATTCCCTGGATTAATTTTGGAGTTCCAGTTCCTCCAGAAAGTATTGTTATCATAGGACTCGTCTTTAAGTTTTTTGTAATTAATGATTGAAGTGGAGATCAACCATGCCAATCCCCCTATTTAAATACTCAATATCTTTTGGAGTATATGAATGTTTTGAAAATCGCGGCCCCAAGTTTTTAGGGATTTGATACTTTAACTCATATCTTCAAAATTCTATTTTTGAGATTTATTGTCCGCATAAATTATTTATTTACCGGACTCGTCTTAATATTAAAAACTTTATGATGGTTTAAATATTACTATAATTTATATAATTTAAGTTTTCCTAAATACATCATATTTTTTAGGCCTTACCAAATCCTTAGCTGTGGAAATACTGCTTTTTAATGTTTTAACGTAGTTAACTCCTCTTATTACAACAACAGGTATTCCTTCATCCGCTTGACCCATTAAAATTGATGCTGCTGACGCTAATTCGTCTGCAACAGCAATACTTGTAGTTTGAAGTTCTCTGCCGTAGAGATCTTTTTCACCTTTCCGGTCCCAGAGAGCTTTCATCCCAGATATACCAATTGCTGTACCAATAGCCCCTTCTCTAAAGGCCCTGCCTTGAGTATCAGATACAATTACAACGACTTCTTTTTCAGTTAGTGCTTCTATTTTTTTCATTATAAGAGATGCGCTTTTATCTGGATCTTCAGGCATAGGTGTGGCCATATTGTCTTCCACATTTGATTCATCTATTCCTGCATTTGCACATACAAATCCATGTTTAGTTTCGCTGATTATAAAATCCGGCCCTACTTCCAATATTTCATTGGATTCTCGGAGTATAGCCTCTACAACATGAGGATCTTTGCCTGTTTTTTTTGCAATATCAAATGCTTTTTGAGTTGGTTCAATAATTTTAAGATTGATTTTATTTCCCTCTGCCTTAGACACTATTGTTTCAGCTATAACAAAGATATCTCCATTTTTAATATCAATATCCTCATTATTCATGGCATCTACTATTAAAGCAGCGATGTCATTGCCTTCTGTAATTAATGGAATATTTTCAATTCCGATGATCTTGATGTCCATGTATTCACCATGAGGATATTACTATAAAGAGCCAATTTTCCACTTATTATCCTCTGCAAATGCAGCTACTGAATCTACAGGATTGGTGAATTCCTCAAATTTTCCGCCGCAGTATATAAATTTAGCCGCTTCTTCAGCGTTGCTGCAAACAAATTCAACATCATGTGGCTTCGTATGTTCATATGTCGAAATATAACTGCATTGATCTTCTTTAACCTTTTCAACTATGATTCCATCAATTGTAACAATCCCAATATAAGAATCTCCATCTAATGTTGTAGCTCCTGCAATACGTGGAGTATTTAATTCATCTTTTTCATAATCCATTGTAAGTAGTGTTAATGCAATTGAATCTCGTATATTCATACCTGAAGCTATTTTTTCTGCAATAATATCAGTATGGGATCCATTTGTAACTACAGCAACGTCATCCACGATCCGGATACAGTTATAAGCAATGTAGGGGTTTACAAAAACATCTTTTTCATGTCCTTCCTTTGGTACAATTGCGGCCCTGTCTTCAAATACATTTACCATTCGATTTGGAAAAGACCTGCTTGAAACTCTATATGCAACAAATTTTCCTGATTCTGTGTTTCCAACTGCTAACATTCTTCCAAGATACATTTTTTCACCTGTTAAACGTATATATCAAATTATTTATGTTTACTGTTAATTTAATTTATCACTAATTGGCTCTATCCATTAACTAGGTGCTTTCACAGCATTATTTGTCGGGAATCCCTGAGGAGTAGTTATAATGATCTCACCATTTCTAGCTTTTATAACTATTTCTCCCTCATCAATAACTTTTGTATGTACTGCAATTGCACCGTTTCGTATATAACTGGACATATCCTGCCCATTAACTGTAACTTTCTTCAAACCTGCAACTGGAACCATATAATATTCAGATGTCCCACTACTTTGCGTTACCTCTGGTTTTCCAGAAGTAGACTGCGTCTGATCAGCAGCAGCACCAAAGCTGCTTGTAACCATTAGGAATATGAGGATTGTAAAAACAACATCAATAAATGGAACCATGTTAAATCTAGGAGTATTTTTTTTCACTTTGTTTTTATATCTGTTCACGTCTAAAACCATTAAATAACTTCCTTTACATTTAAAAGAGTTCTAACTATTACTGCATTAATTTACTTTCAATAATCTCAGCTTTAGTATTGCATTTTTCCATAATTATGTTGTGAATACTTTTCTCAAGCATACTGGGTTTTAAAGCTACTAAAACGTTTGCATCATAATCCTCGATTTCTTTAACTTTTACAACCCCCTCAGCTTCTTTTAAAGCTTCAACAGCCATTTCTGGATTAGTTACTACTTTTATTCTCATAACTGCAGAGTTCCAGTTGGTCATCTTCTTAGCTATCTCTATTTTATCCATTTCATCTTCTATTTTACCTGTGATATAAGAATGAAGAGGGACTAAAATTATTGCAACAGTAAGTCCAGCTATAGTAGTAATTAAAGCTATATAAATTCCTTCTGCCATTCCTGATGAGCTTGCGCCCATTCCAAGAGCTCTAAATGTGTACCACATACCTAAAACTGTTCCTATTAACCCTAAAAGAGGGGAAATTTCAATTATCATTTTAATTGTGCCCAGACCTTTAGTCATTCTTCCCATCTCAACTATGAAAACACGTTCCATTGCATCTTCAACTTCGGTTTTATTTCTGTAACCTATTTTTAAGGCCTCGGAAATGATTTTTGAGACGGGATTTTGATATTTACCTATTGAACGCAGTGCTTCAAGAGACCCTCCCTTTTCCATTGCATCGTTCACTGTTCCCATAATTAATGGTGGAGAAACTTTTGATATCTTGCGCAAATAACGAATTTTCTCAAGGGAAGCTAAAAATCCATATACTCCTATAATAGTTATTATATATGTTATAATTCCTCCGCTTTGGAACATCTCCAGTATAATACCAAAGTTACCGCTTAAAAACTCATATATCATTGTTATCCTGATCCTACTGATTTTAGCATGTTTCAGTTTAGTTGTTGTGTGTCCATTTAATAAATCTATCAAAATTAAAGCTGTAAACTAATGTTCTATGCTCAAACATGTATGTTTGAGAGTTTTGTAAACATTCAAAAATTCTTTAATTTTGATTATCGAAACCAAATTTCAAATACTTTTGAAATCTAGGATTTCGAATGGGCAAACATAAATGTTTGCAAGTTTATGATCTTCGTTTGTGCTAATGATTTAAAATAGTTACTGAAATTTTTATTATTAAATTAATTATCAGTATGATTACTTTTACTTTCTTATATCACTGTTTTAAAAAAAAATTTATTCTGGATCTAATTAAGAAATTTAAAAAAATAGGTTTTTATGAATGTATTTTACATGTTCCTTTTAACTGTAGCCCATGAACGCCTTACAAAATCCGGCAAATTTTCATAGGTAAACCTCTTTAAAAATGCAATTGTTTTAGGATCGCTGGGGTATCCTGACCCAACATCTTTATATTCCTTCCTTATTATATCAATTGCCGAATCACGTTCAACCTTGGCAACTATAGACGCTGCTGCCACAATTGGAAACTTATCCTCAGCTTTATGTTCCGCTATAACTTTCAGATTCTCCTTAACACTTTCCATTTCATCACAAAATCTCTGAGGTTTAATATCAAGACAATCTATATAAGCAACATCAGGATCAAAATGCCCTATAACTTTTTTCATGGCTATTTTCTCAATTTCATTTAAATTGACATCTTTAGCCCTTAAATTATCGATGTCTTTAGCTTCTATGCTAACAGTGTAAGATTCTGCAATTTTCTTTATTCTCCTTGCAAGTACTTTCCTCCTTCCAGGAGTTAATCTTTTAGAATCTTTTAACTCAAGCCTTTCAAGCTTTTCAAGTCTATCTTCATCTATTGCTACTCCGCAAACAACAAGAGGTCCAATTACAGGCCCTCTACCCGCTTCATCTATGCCGATTATTTTCATTGTATCTTAAAAAAGGTTCTTGATTTTAAAATAAAAAGTTTAGTATTTAATTTAAGAAAAAAAATTGAGAAATAAGTAATTGACTTATTTCATAGCTTTCAGACGTACTTCTGGTTCAAGTGCCCTTGGTTCTGCAGCTACAATAGCAGCTCCTTTTGCGACTACAGTCATTGGGTCATCTGAAATTTCTACAGGAACGCCGACTTCTTCATATATCCTTTCTTTTAATCCTCTAAGTTGTGATGTTCCACCAACAACTACGGTTTCTTTGTAAACCCCGGATATAAGTTCAGGGGACATTCTCTCAAGTATGACTTTTAATGCCTCAATAAGTTCAACTACAACTGGTTCTGCGGCTTCTGCTACCAGTTCTGAATCTAATTCAACTTCTTTTGGTTTGTTAGTTTCCATATCTTTTCCAATTGCAGTGGTCTTTATAGCTTCAATATCAGAACCAGAATGGACCATTCCAACTTCTATTTTAGCTTTTTCTGCTTCGTGAATTCCTATCTGGACATTGTATAACTCTTTAACTTTTTCTACAATGTTATCATCAATATTATCTCCACCAAGTCTTACGGTTTCTATATCAGTAATTCCACCGAGAGAGATAACCACAATATCACTTGATCCAGCACCAATATCAATTACCATTGTACCAGATGCTTCTGCAATTGGTAATCCTGCACCTATAGCTGCTGCAAGACCTTCACTTATAACTAAAACATAGCTTGCTCCAGCTTTTCTACCGATTTCTTCTACAGCATTCTTCTCGACTTCAGATGCATCTCCAGGAATACCTATAACTATCCTATCAATATGATCCATTGAGTCTCCTGCTCCTTTATCCATAGCGTAAATAAGGAGAGCTTCTGCCTGAGCTACACTTTCTATAACTCCTTTTCTTAGTGGCCTTACTGCTATAATGTCCTCTGGTGTTCTTCCAAGCATTAATTTTGCATCTTCACCTACTGCAAGCACATAAGATGGATCTTCTTTTTTTACAGCTACTACTGATGGTATTTTATAAAGATCAAATTTATCTCCTGAAGGTTTTGCGACAACGGTGTTAAGTGTACCTAAATCAATTCCTAAGGTATTTGTTATCCCTTCCTTCCTCACTTCTTCTGTTTCTTCCTTCTTTCCAAAAAGATTCATTTTATTCCTCCTTTAAAATATCATTAAACCTTATTACAAATATTTTGTTTGACTTTGCAATTTCTTTGATCTTCTCTATATATTCTTCTTCAGTTGATATTAAAACTGTTGATAAAGCCACATCTGCCATTTTAAATAAAGGGTCAGCAATATCTCGAGCAAATTTCGGTAACCATCGGGTTATGTAAACATCAGATTCTATAAAACCAGTAGTTTTATCTTCTAAAAGAAATGATGCCTTAGCTGTGCTTTTTTCCAGGTCTCCTAAGAACTTTTTAATATGATCCTCAGGCCCTACAGCCAGCATTAAGTTGGGTTCTTCCCCAATATAATAAGGAGCTATTTTAAGGGAAGCTCCGCCGTCTTCTTTAGATATTAAACTTAGATTTCTAATTTTATCCGCGTCACCATATAACATAATAAAATCAAATTTTTTGGTTACAAATGACTCTCTTGAAGTAATGTGTTCCCTGCAAAGTATCTTCACTCTTTCTTTATCTAATATAGCTTCATATGCAATATTATTAATCATTTCTTCATTACCGGCTATTACACACCATATTTTATCTGAAGTTTGCATTGTTGAAACTTTTGCAGCTTTCCTTAAAGTCTTAATTTTGTTTTCTATCATCAATACCACGTCTTACTTCTCATGGTAAAACTCCACACATAATAATAAATAATTTTTTTTAAATAGGTTCTAACCTTTTGAAAACCTATGATTTTCAATACCCCGAAATTCTAGGAATTTCGAGGGCTTTTGAAATCATAGATTTCGAATGTTTGCAAATCAGAGATTTACAACCGTAAAAATTCACAGAATTTTTTGAGGTTGAATGAAAACCATAGGTTTTCCTGAACCCAAAAAAACTTATGGTTTTTTGAGGCCGTCGAAAATTCAAAGAATTTTCGGGTATCAAAATCCATAGGATTTTACAGGATTTTGCATACTTATTTTAATATACTATTACAATTCCTACATATAAAAAACTATAAATAAATATGCCCAAATTTATCCCAATAGTACTCCCAATATAATATGTTCTATAATATATGACAATTAAGCAGAATAATTATATAAACTTTTATGAATTGATAAGATAGTAAATTAAATGCATATCCCCCCATCTAAAAGAAAACTAAATAAATTCTTTTTTAAACAATATGGATGTGTTGAAGCTCTATTTTTAGTATTGACACTCGCTTAAGCATGAAAAAGATTCAAAGTTTCAAGTGCAGATCAATTCATGAAAGACATAATTTATACCAATAATTTTTATAGATGGAACATAAAAAATCTGTAAATCCATTACATTTGTAAATTCATTACATTAACATCATTAAAAATTTGTGATTCTCATGTTCGTTAAAGGAACTTTAAAAAAAGCAGGAGTATTTTTAACTTTAGCAGTCTTACCATTTTTATTTGGATATTTCTTAGTAAGCCTAATCTTATTTTCCATTGTAGCATTTATTATGCAGTTTTTCAGAGATCCAAATAGGAGGGTGCCTCACGAAAAAGGTGTTGTAGTAGCCCCGGCAGATGGTAGAGTACTCAAAGGACAAATTGACAAAATAGAGATAGTTGAATACGAAGATCCCCTAATGAAACATATATTAAAAAAAGGGGAAAAAGGGGTTCGGATAAGTACATTCATGTCTCCTTTTGATGTCCACGTGAATAGATCTCCTGTTTCTGGAAAAATTGTAAAAACCAAACACTTCTCTGGAAAATTTAAACTGGCATTTAAGGATGCTGAAACCGAAACTGAAAAAGAAAAGAATTTGATAGTAATTGACTCAGAATATGGAAAAATTGGAGTTATTCAAATTGCAGGTTTTGTAGCAAGGCGTATAGTTCAATATGTCAATGTAGGAGACAGTGTCGAAATAGGGGAAAGATTAGGAATGATCAAATTTGGATCTAGAGTAGATTTAATTGTACCCTACGAAAAATGTAAATTAATGGTTAAAGAAGGTCAAAAACCAAAAGCAGCAGAAACAATAATGGCTAGAATGGTAATAGCTAATTAAATACGTACAATTTTTTCTAAATATACTGTTTCAATCTGCAAATATATTTTCTTTTAAATATAACTATTCATAAAATTTATTTTGATCCAAAATCATTACTAAATTCAAACCATCTTAATATAAGAATATTACAATATCAATAATCATATTTCATAATTTCTGCACATAATTTGCAGATGTTTTTAGTATAAATATATTTATAACAATTATCAATGATTACACACGGGGTTTTAAAAAATATTTTGGATTCAAAATCTATTGATAAGATAGTATTTTCTAACCGGAGGAAACGAAGCATTCGAAAATTTTTAATTTCGTAAACGTCAAAATCGAAGATTTTGAAAGTTTCCTCGGCCACAAAAACAAAATTTTTGTGGGCTCCCAAAATTTCGAAGAAATTAAGGTTGAAGGAAAAAACCATGTTTTTTCCTGAACATTCGAAAATTTATACATAAATTTTTGAGGACAAATATGAATATTAAATCTTTTACATCTATTGCAGATATAGTTTCAATTGCAAACGCTTCATCTGGATTTTTAGCAATCATAATGGTAACTACCGGTAATTTTGTATTAGCTGCTAAGCTTATGTTGCTGGCAGTCATATTTGACGCATTAGATGGATGGGTTGCCAGAAAATTAAAGAGAGAAGATGAATTTGGCTTTGGGAAGAATGTCGATTCTTTATCAGACATTATATCCTTTGGAGTTGCTCCTGGAATGTTTTTATATATATTAAGCCAATCTTCTGGAATATTATACATCAATATAATTGTAGCTATTTTAATAGTCATATGCGGGATACTACGACTTTCAAGGTTCAATGTAATTACAGATTCACATGATGACAAGTTTGTGGGGTTACCTATCCCATCCACAGCATTGATACTTTCGTCATTTTATCTTTCAGGATTTTTCAATGCAGGTTTAGCATTAGTTATTATGACCGTTGTATCATTATTCATGATAAGCACAGTCAAATATCCCAAATTTAGAGGCATTACAACATTAGCTGTGGGAAGCATACTAATTATAGCAACGCTATTACCTCAAAACATTTTGTCATATATCACATATTTCCCCGCAAAGCTTTTATTTATTATTATGCTACTATACTTATTGATTGTACCAGTTATAGATTTATACATTAAATTCTTTAGAAGTGGTCCGAATGTTAGATAAGATACGTGGAAAAAAGAAAGACGATAAAGATACTCCTGATCTTAGGGGGAATAACAATAAAAAGGATGACTCCGATATAGGAGGGCGCCTTAAAGGCATGGTAGGTAAAGTAACTGGAAAAGGAGACGATGATAAAAAAGAAGAAATGAAAACTCCTCCCGAAAGGAAAATGCCAAGACCTATGCCTAAACCTATGCCTAAACCTATGGCAAAACCTGGTGCAAAACCACGATTAAAACCTCCTCAAAAGAGACCTGATGATAAACGGTCAGGAATGGGTGGTTTTGGAAGAAGAATCCCTGATGATGATCAGAAGACTCTTGTCGGGGCTGCAGTTTTTGGAATTATATTGATTGTACTTGTTGGGGCAGGTTACTACTTTTTAGTCTACGCACCTTATCAGGACACGCTATCAAACGCCAAACAAACAAAACTTGCCGCAGTTAATACCTACTTTACAGGACCGCTGGCAACAGATGCACGGGGAATAAATATTAGAGCCCAAATTTCAAGTGCTACTACACCTGATCAGGTAGATGCTATAGATGTACTGGGTCCAGCAACAGAGGCATGGAGAGAATATCAAAATCAAGAGATTAATACGCAAAAAGATGCCTATGGGCGAGTCATGATAACGTACAACGACAGCACCGGCTCGCAAAAGAACTCAATAGTTAAGGTTGCAGATGCTAAATCAATAGTTAAACAAGCAGATGCTAGTGTTTTATCACAAATGGAGATTACAACCCCAGATACCGTTGCTATCCCAATAATCATTTCCAGACTGCAGGCTGCTGGAGGCCTTATAAATGTCGGAAATTCTGTTGACGTGTATTTAATGAATGGAACCACTTCAAATACTACTGTGTCAACAACAAATGGTACTCCTCAAATAAGCGGAGCAACTGTTCTCGCAATTTTAAGAGCTAAAGACAGCGGAACCATAAATGCAAACAAGTCTCATGCGCAGACTGTTGCCATGAGTAACTTAGTTTCAGGTAGTTCACGCAGTGAATCAGCATCAGAAGATGTTGAAGAACTCTTAAAAGCTGCTGCAGCTGATAACTGGGATCAAAGTGAAGTAAGTTCATTATTGAACTCATATGGTTGGAAATTATCAGATTTCGAGAGAACTTCAAACCTAGGAGAACTTGACGCACAATACCTATTATTACTAGAGGTTCCAAGAGAAAATGCAATATTCCTTATACAAAACATGAACAATGTCATACTTACAGTTCCAACCCAACAAGCTCCTAACTGGATGATTAAGGAGCTAAAACAAATATACGGATAATCATCTAAAACAGGTATGTGTGGTAAATCGGACCATTTACAAAGGCCACATATACCAACATATTATTAAAAGGGGAAAAGGGGATATTAATGAATATAAACAAGATATGTGTTGTATTAATTGTATTAGTAGCATTTATAGGAATAATAGGTTCAAATTTAGATAATAATGCAGTATATGGAGCAACAACATGGATAAAATATAATCAATCCAACGTTGGTTTAAGCAACCTTGTCGCCACCATAACTGTAACTATAAAAAATAAAGGAAGCCATGTAGAATATTTTAAGATAAGCAATGTCTACCAAGGTAGTCTGGCTGACGATAGTACAATAAAATGGGTTGTATATGACACGAATCCATCAGCAGTGAAAATGGTTGATGCAGTTAGTCCAGAATTAGGTGGAGACTGGGGATGGAAAATACAACCAGGACAAACAAAAACAGTGTCATTTACAGTATATGCACTTGGATCAATGGGAGTATACCCTAACGGTGCAAGCGATCAAGCAGTTATAGTTAACGAAAACGCTTCAGACAGCATTTACTGGCCAATAATTCCAGATCCAGGTATAGATGCTTCATGGTTCCAGCCAAATGAAATAGAGATACTTAATCCAGATCTGGATCTTAAATCATGGAAAGGTACTTTCACATTCAAACTTACAAATCGAGCTGATAACAGCGTATCGGGAATAATAAGAGCCCCAGTTGTACCTACTGATTCAAAACTTATATACAGTGACCCCAAAGCAACATTCAAAGATAAAGACATTGTAATGGACGGATCAGTTGCAGCGTGGGATGTCACTTTAGGTGCAGATTGTACCCAATGGTTCAAATACACATACTACTGGCCTTGCTCAGGTTCATCATCATCAGGCACAGGGAAATACACATCAGCATCATTACAAACAGCCAATGCAGCATCAGACAACACATCAGCATCCACTAAAAACACAGGAATTCCATACCTCCCATTCGCAATCGGAGGTATTTTAGCTGCTGGCGGACTAGCCTATGCAAGGCTTAGATGATAACTCATGCGAATAACATTAACCTTAATAATAATAAGCAATAAAAAAAGGTTACATGAAGTTATCAACATTTTTTATCATTGCAGGGATGGTAATCATCTCCCTTTATTTTATGGTTGAAGTAAGTTTCTATGCAACAACAGAAAATGTTGTTTTAAATAAATCAGATACTCCTTTTCTTGAAATACCAAAAATAGGTGTTGATCAAAATATCAACAACAAATCCGTAAATTACGGAGTATATTATGAACCAGAATCGGCAAAACCTGGTTATGGAACAGTAGTGCTGGCAGGGCACAGAACATTTTACAGTTCCCCATTTTTAAATCTAGATAAACTAAAAACTGGGGATAATATAACTATATCCTGGCCAGAAATAGGAAATGTCCAGTATAAAGTGGTAAGATCATACATCGTCCCAGCATCATACCAGCTGCCCCTAGATCAAGGAAAAACTCTTATCCTGTATACATGTTATCCACTTGGATCATCCAAAGAAAGGCTGATTATACAGGCAAATCAAACTAAAATAACTCCATTCACATATTCAAAAGCAGCCAATGCAGATAATGGAAAAACATCTTTTCCATATGCCCCTTTACTAATAGCTGCCTTTTTAGGAATAGGTTTAGTTTTAAGCTATCTATATCCCGTACAAGAAGATAAAATATTTATTTTCATGACTACCATTGCTCTTACGCTATTTTTAGTATTTGGATATTACTTCCCAGTCCCAGGAGATCAAATATCATCGCAGATATCAAATTTGAGTGATATGTTTGGAGGTTAAACCTCCATATATACTAAATTTTATAATTAATGTCGCTCAAATTAGAAATAAGGTAGATTCTAATGGACATTGAAGATAGATATTTCAAAAATATTTCAAGCAGAGAAAGGGTAATCTTTGAAGGTGCAATTACAATGGGAGCACTGTTCCACCAGTTTGTTGGAACACCTGTAAATTCAGAAAATGCAGAAACACTTGAAAAATCCATAAAAGAGGCAATGGAACTTCAGCCATGCATTGAAGAAGTTGAAGTAAAAATAGATCGGAAGATGCTTGAAGAAGCTAAAAGTAAATTCAATTATGTATCTTTAAACGGAGATATGCTTGACATACGAGTAGTTTCGAAGTATGCTGATAAAAAAGCGGTTTTGAGGATGGAATACATTGAAGAGTTGAAGTATCCTTTGATGTATGTTGAAGATATTAATGAATAAACAAATTACAGTAAAAATTCCTGTAATTACTTTTTTGTGGTGACTTCATGGACAGTTTAAAAATGTATGAAGACTTAAAATTTGCTATAAGATGTGTAGATATATGGAAAGAACTTAAACCGTCTGATACTGAGTTGGAAGAAGTTCTTAAACATGAGGCAGATAAGAAAGGCTTAGATCAAAGCACTCTATTTTGCCAACCGTTACAGGACTATTTAGAGATGTTAATCGCTATGATTCAAAGTGAAACTGGAGAATGGTTCTTTTATGTAGATATTGCGGGTGTTTTATACGATTTTGCCGCGACAGAAGAACTTTCAGTATACAAAACTGAATCAGGTTATTGCGTCTGTTTCAAAAAATAAGAACTATTAGCATAATTTGTGATACATTTATTTTTATATAACTACGAACACATATTCATTTAAGATTATCATTTAAATCTGTCAAAGCTCTCGTTCTGATGGATAGAAAATCAAAGATTTTCTAATGTTTGCAAAACTATCGAAATTTACAATTTTGATGCCAGTGAAATTTTCAATTTCACGGCAGAGAAATGAAGTTTCTAATGCAGCAAATCGCAGATTTGCATGCTTTGTTTTGCCAGTTCTATTCTTTTATAAACTTCCCAGTGATAACATGATAAAAGTAGATAAAGAACTATGTAAGGGGTGCAACATATGCACAGAATTTTGCCCCTTTAAGGTTTATGAACAATCAAAAAAACCTAATAAAAAGGGAGTTCGTCTTCCAACTCCGGAGCACGAAGAAAGATGCACTAAATGTGGTTTATGTGCATTAATGTGCCCAGATCAAGCTATACGAGTTGAAGAGAAAGAAGAATAACCTAAATAATTAAAATTGGAGACGTTAAAATGGTGAATACTGAAAATTATTTCATACAGGGTAACGAAGCATGCGCAAGAGGTGCTATTAAAGCAGGATGCAGATTCTTTGCAGGTTATCCAATAACTCCTTCCACTGAAATTGCTGAAGATATGGCAGTATTTTTGCCTAAAGAAGGAGGATCATTTATACAGATGGAAGATGAAATTTCTGCACTTGGTGCAGTTATAGGCGGTGTTTGGGGCGGTCAGAAAGCAATGACTGCAACATCAGGTCCAGGAATTTCCTTAATGCAGGAACACATAGGTTACGCTGCCATGACAGAGACTCCACTTGTAATCGTTAACATGCAGAGGGGAGGTCCTTCAACTGGACAGCCGACAATGGCAGCCCAGGGAGACATGATGCAGGCAAGATGGGGGTCACATGGAGATTATGAATTAATAGCCCTTTCACCATCTTCTGTACAGGAATGTTTTGATTTTACAGTGGAAGCTTTTAATTTAGCAGAAGAATACAGAGTACCGGTTCTAGTAATGGGTGACGAGATTGTGGGGCACATGAGGGAAAAAATTACTGTGCCAGATAATGTTAAAATCACCCCTCGAAAAATGCCTGAAGAAGGGCCAGAAACATTCTTACCATATAAAGCAGACTCTGAAGGAGTGTCACCAATGCCCCCATTCGGAGCAGGTTACAAAATGCATATTACTGGACTTACACATGATGAAAGAGGTTACCCTGATACTTCACGTCCAGAAACTCATTCAAAACTCGTAAAAAGGCTCTGCAATAAAATACTTAAAAATAAAGATAAAATATGCAGGGCTAAAGAATTGTATACTGAGGACGCAGATATTGTTGTTATTTCATATGGTGCACCTTCCAGATCTGCAATCACTGCAGTAAAACAAGCCCGAAAAGAAGGTATTAAAGCAGGACATATTAAATTAGAAACCGTATGGCCTTTCCCTGAGGAGATAATTAAATCTGCAACAGAAGGGGCTAAAAAAGTATTTGTTGTAGAAATGAACCTTGGACAGATAGTCCATGAAGTAGAAAGGGTTATCTGCGGAGCGGCAGATGTGGAATTACTCCCAAAAATCGGGGGAGAAATACACCGCCCCGGCGAGATATTGAAAAGTATAAAATCATGCAAATAATCATATTACTAGAATAAGTTCAGGAGATGAAAAAATGGCTACTAAACTAACAGGAAGTCGTTATACAGACTATCTACGGAAAGAACGGCTCCCACATATCTTTTGTGCAGGATGTGGAAATG